>NZ_JBFRNU010000062.1:1761-50953 GCF_041471145.1 Vibrio sp. 10N.261.54.A5
CGAGCTAACGAGCTAACGAACTAACGACCACAATCTTCGACCAATCAACGGTTGGTCGAAGTCATTTGAACACTCGCCAACCCGCATATAAGCAACACGTCTAAAGTAATCACAACAAAGGAATCACGATGCTAAACATTAAGAACCAGCACTTACTCTCTTTTATGGTGACAGAAGCGAACAACGCAGTTGCAGTCACAAACCCAGCGACAGGTGAACTCGTCGGACACGCACCTATTTCATCACAAGCAGAGTTAGCAAACGCGATTGAACGTGCTCATGTTGCACAGAAAGAGTGGGCCAAGGTTCCAGCTAAATCTCGTGCTGCATCACTGCACCGTTGGCACCAACTGATCCTTGAAAACAAAGAAGATCTGGCTCGAATCATGACGATTGAGCAGGGTAAACCGTTAGCAGAAGCGACAGGCGAAGTCTTGTATGGCGCGAGCTTTATTGAGTGGTTTGCAGAAGAAGCCAAGCGTACTTATGGTGATTCTATTCCTAGCACAGTCGCTGGCAAACGCTTGGTGACCATCAAGCAGCCTATTGGAGTCGCGTGTGCAATTACGCCATGGAACTTCCCTATTGCAATGATCACTCGTAAAGCAGCACCTGCCCTAGCCGCTGGTTGTAGCTTCGTCGTAAAACCTTCAGATGAAACACCGCTTTCTGCGTTTGCTGTGGTTGAACTGGCTTATCAAGCGGGTATCCCGAAAGATCTACTTCAAGTCGTTCTTGGTGAAAGCCCTGAGCAAGTTGGCACCCTATTCACTTCTCATCCACTGATCAAAAAAATCTCTTTCACAGGCTCGACTCGAGTGGGCAGTATCTTGATGGCTCAAGCCGCACAAGGCATCAAGCGCACCTCAATGGAGCTCGGTGGCAACGCACCTTTTATTGTGTTTGACGATGCCGATATCGACGCGGCCGTTCAAGGCGCAATGGCGTCGAAATTCCGTAATGCGGGACAAACATGTGTCTGTGCAAACCGTTTCTATGTTCACAGTAAAGTATACGATGAGTTCGTGGCTAAATTCGATCAAGCGGTTCAACAGCTTAAAATTGGTAACGGTTTAGATGAGGGTGTCACCATTGGTCCTGTTGTCAGTCAGAATGCGAAGAACAACATCCAAGCATTAATAGACAGAGCGGTAGAACAAGGCGCGACACCTGCGACGCCAACTCAAGAGCTTGATGGGCTTTTCCTTCAGCCTGTCATTCTTAAAAATGTGAAACACAGCATGGACATTGTTCAGCAAGAGATCTTTGGTCCTGTCGCTCCTGTGATGCAATTCGAGACAGACGAAGAGCTTATTGAGATGGCAAACGACACCATTTATGGATTAGCGTCGTACTTCTACAGTCAGAACATTCATCGAGTATGGAACATCGCAGAGGCACTTGAGTACGGTATGGTCGGTATTAATGATGGCCTCATCTCAACCGAGGTCGCGCCCTTCGGCGGTGTTAAGCAATCAGGTATTGGCCGTGAAGGCGCAAAAGAAGGCATCGATGAGTACATGGATATTAAGTATCTGTGTTTTGGTAGTAACTAGGTTTCGGAAGTAGTTAGGCTTGGTCGTAACTAAGCCTGACTCTTAGACATCAGCAAGCTTAAACATCGAATAGCCCTACTAACACCTCTCTTCTGAGGTTCCCCCACACACCAAAAAAAACAGCAAAAAAAAGCCGCGCTATAAAAGCGCGGCACCTTGGGCTCGGTTAAAGGGGGTTTCTTTTTTTTAGTATTTTACATTCTCTGTTTTTGTTATTGGGTTGCTTCTCTATCCCTGCGCTTTCAGTTTTAGACGCATAGCATGCAGCACTGGCTCGGTGTAACCACTAGGCTGAGCGCAGCCTTCGAATACCAACTGACACGCTGCTGAAAATGCGATGCTGTTTTCAAAGTCAGGTGCCATATTACGGTAGCTCGGGTCGCCAGCGTTTTGCTCATCCACCACTGCGGCCATACGCTTCATGGTTTTCATTACCTGAGCTTCCTCGCAAATGCCGTGACGTAACCAGTTCGCAATATGCTGGCTTGAAATACGCAGCGTCGCTCGGTCTTCCATTAACCCTACATCGTTAATATCAGGTACCTTCGAACAACCAACGCCTTGGTCAATCCAACGAACCACATAACCCAAAATACCTTGGGTGTTGTTATCCAGTTCACTTTGAATATCTTGCGCGGTAAGCTTTTGATCGCCCAGTAACGGGATAGTAAGAATATCATCGACATTGGCTCTCACTCGCTCACGAAGCTCTTTCTGACGGCTTGGTACACTCACCTTATGATAGTGCAGCGCGTGCAAAGTCGCGGCGGTTGGAGAAGGAACCCAAGCGGTATTGGCACCCGCTTGTGGATGTCCGATTTTCGCGTCCATCATCTTCGCCATATTATCCGGCTCTGGCCACATACCTTTACCAATCTGGGCTTTACCTTGCAGGCCACAAGCTAAGCCAAGATCAACGTTTTGATCTTCGTATGCGCCAATCCAAGTCATGGTTTTCAGCTGTGTTTTAGGAGCAAAAGGCCCCGCTTCCATACTGGTGTGAATCTCATCACCCGTTCGGTCTAAGAAACCTGTGTTGATAAACACAACACGATCTTTAGCTGCACGAATACATTCTTTAAGGTTAACCGAAGTACGACGCTCTTCGTCCATGATGCCGACTTTTATCGTGAATCGATCTAGCCCTAATGCATCTTCAATACGGCCAAACAATTCATTAGTAAAGGCGACTTCTTCAGGGCCATGCATCTTAGGTTTTACGATGTTGATACTGTTCGCAGTCGAGTTTTGGTACGCGCTGTTGCCTTTTAAATCATGCATCGCAATTAACGAAGTGATCATGCCATCCATAATGCCTTCAGGCACTTCATTACCTTCGGCATCAATAATCGCAGGGTTAGTCATCAAGTGGCCGACATTACGGATGAACAACATGCTGCGGCCTTTTAGTGAAATCTCACCACCCGTCACGCTGGTGTATTGGCGATCGGGATTAAGGTTACGAACAATAGTTTTGCCGTTTTTCTCTAGTGATTCTTGCAGATCACCTTTCATCAAGCCTAACCAGTTACGGTAAGCCAATGCTTTGTCTTCACCATCAACTGCAGCAACCGAGTCTTCGCAATCCATAATGGTTGTTAGGGCAGCTTCGACCAACACATCTTTAATACCCGCCACATCAACGCTACCAATCGGTGCGCTTGGGTCAATTTGAATTTCGATGTGCAGATTATTGTGTTTAAGAAGAATGCACGAAGGGGAACTTGCGTCACCTTGATAGCCAATGAACTGGTCGCTATCAATGAGAGTGACTTCTTCGCCGTTATCGAGTGTCGCTATGAGCTTATTGCCGATGCTAGCGTTACTGATGCTGTATTTGGTCACGTCTTTATGAGAGACACCGTTTAATGGCGCTGCATCATCAAGGAACTCACGAGCATAAGTCACTACTTTAGCGCCACGAGCAGGGTTAAAGCTTCCGCCCTTTTCCGCGCCATCACTTTCACTGATCACGTCCGTTCCGTAGAGCGCATCATATAGACTGCCCCAACGCGCATTGGCTGCGTTAAGTGCAAAGCGTGCGTTCATGATTGGCACCACAAGCTGCGGCCCTGCTTGTGTTGCGATCTCAGGTTCTACGCTGGCTGTCGTCACTTGAAAGTCATCGCCTTCAGGAACCAAATAACCGATCAGCTGTAAGAACTGTTTGTACTCTACAGGATCTAGCGTTTGCCCGGCACGCTCTTGGTGCCAAACGTCAATTTGATGTTGAAGATCTTCACGCTTGATAAGCAATGCGCGATTTTTTGGCGCCAAATCTTCAAGAATGGTTGCAAATGATTGCCAAAAGTCTTCAGCGACAATGCCTGTTCCAGGAATCACCTGCTCATTAATTAATTGGTAGAGGGTGCTATCAATGTTCAAGCTTCCCTGTTGAATACGACTGCTCATAAAATCTCTCTCAAACTAATTGATGGCTACTCAATAAATTTTCGTGACTAGCTCAAATTTACTTTACTGATTTAAACTTACTTAACGGACATGAATTTAGCTAATTTATGCCGGTTATATTGGATATTCATATAAAAAATACCCTACAAACTATGTTATTCCGTCACTCCACTCTCGATTTCGTTAGCGACACTTTTAATCAAACGACGCATCCACTGATGGTCTGGATTGGTTTGTAACAATGGACTCCACGCCATCTTCACCTCAAAGGGTTCAATCGCAAATGGCGCAGGCTTGATCAACAATCTAGGATTATTGCGCTGCAGTTGAGCTGCTTTGGTAGGAATAGTCAGGATAAGGTTCTTCTGCTGAGCGAAGAGAATCGCCGACAAATAGTGTCGAGTAAACACCGTGATGTTACGGGTTTTACCGATGCGCATTAATGCCTCATCTATCCAACCAAGCTTTTGTGCTTCACTTGGGTTTATTCCCACTCCCGTTCCCATACCTGTCTTACTTACCCAAATATGTTGTGCCTTTAAATAAGACAAAATATCGAAGTTGTCGGCGATCGGGTTGTCACAACTAAATAGGCAAGAAAACCCGTCGTGCCAGAGGCTCATCTGGTGAAACGACTGAGGAATATCGTCAAATCGGTTGATAATTATATCAACGGTACCTTGCTCTACATCCTGATAACTCACGTCACTTGGCGTCATGATATCCAGTCGTATTTTCGGTGCTATCTCACTTAACCTTTTCAGAAGAGGTTGAATAATGGTCGACTCTGCATAGTCACTCGCCATGATACGAAACACGCGTTCACTGTCTTCTGCATTAAACTCTGTGGTCGGTTGCAGTGTCTTCTCTACATTCGCCAAGATGTTTCGAATCAGTGGCTGCAACTTATGCGCGCGTTCGGTCGGTATCATCCCTTCACTTGTTCTTACTAATAGCGGGTCTTCAAACAGATCACGCAATCGGCGAAGGCCATTACTCATGGCAGGCTGAGTAATACCCAATTGATTTGCTGCTCGTGTAACGTTTCTCTCACGTAGCAACATGTCTAAATACACAAGTAAATTAAGGTCTATACGAGCAATATTCATAAGAAAAATACCGAATATAATAACTATAAATTAACAAAATTATCACATACATGATTATTATTTGTCCATGGTTAGATTTAATCCAAATCAAATGACCTCGCCAAATTGGCCAACATGTCCACGTGAAACTAAGGAATAGTTATGTCGCAAATTACACAAGATATCGAAATGATTGAAGTTGCAAAAAGCGCTGCTGGTGCTCCATGGGATGCAATTAACCCTGAATCTGCTGCTCGTATGCGAGCTCAAAACAAATTCAAAACAGGTCTGGATATTGCGCAATACACGGCAGATATCATGCGTGCAGACATGGCGGCTTACGACGAAGACAGCTCTCAATACACTCAGTCTCTGGGTTGCTGGCATGGTTTCATCGGCCAACAAAAGCTGATTTCTATTAAGAAGCACTTTGATGGCAAGACTGACCGTCGTTACCTATACCTTTCTGGTTGGATGGTTGCTGCACTTCGCTCTGACTTTGGTCCACTTCCAGACCAATCTATGCATGAGAAAACATCCGTTGCTGGCCTAGTAGAAGAGCTATACACATTCCTACGCCAAGCCGATGCTCGTGAACTGGGTGGTTTATTCCGTGAGCTAGACGCTGCGCGTGAAGCAGGCGATGTGAACCTACAAGACCGTATTCAAGACAAAATCGACAACCACGTGACACACGTAGTGCCAATCATTGCCGATATCGATGCTGGTTTCGGTAACGCAGAAGCGACTTACCTAATGGCTAAGCAGATGATTGAAGCGGGAGCTTGTTGTCTACAAATCGAAAACCAAGTAGCCGATGAGAAACAATGTGGTCACCAAGACGGCAAAGTAACGGTTCCACACGCTGACTTCCACGCAAAACTTCGTGCGCTTCGTTACGCTTTCCTTGAGCTAGGCATCGACAACGGCATCATCGTTGCTCGTACCGATTCACAAGGTGCTGGCCTAACAAAAGAAATCGCCGTAGTGAAAGAGCCGGGCGACCAAGGTGACATCTACAACTCATACCTAGATGTTGAAGAGATTGATGTTGCTGATATGGCTGAAGGCGATGTTTGTTTCAACCGTGACGGCAAGCTAGTTCGACCTAAGCGTCTACCTTCAGGTTTATACCAATTCCGCCAAGGTACTGGTGAAGATCGTTGTGTATTTGACTGTATCGAAGCAATCAATGCAGGTGCTGACCTACTTTGGATTGAGACTGAGAAACCACACATCGGTCAAATCAAAGAGATGATGGACGGCGTACGTGAAGTACACCCTAATGCGAAACTGGTTTACAACAACTCTCCATCATTCAACTGGACGCTAAACTTCCGTCAGCAAGCTTACGATGCGATGGTAGCAGAAGGTAAAGATGTTTCAGCTTACGACCGTGCAAGCCTAATGAGCGCGGAATACGATGAAACTGAACTGTCTGCAAGCGCTGACGAGAAGATCCGTACATTCCAAGCAGACGCATCACGTGAAGCGGGTATTTTCCACCACTTGATTACGCTACCGACTTACCACACTGCTGCGCTGTCTACTGACAACCTAGCGAAAGAGTACTTCGGCGACCAAGGCATGTTAGGTTACGTTGCGAATGTTCAGCGTAAAGAAATCCGCCAAGGCATCGCATGTGTTAAACACCAAAACATGTCTGGTTCTGACATGGGTGATGACCACAAAGAGTACTTTGCTGGTGAGAACGCACTAAAAGCTGCAGGTGAAGCGAATACATCGAACCAATTTGATTAATCGCTAACGCTAAAGCCTCCCCCGTCCTTCTCTCTTACTTAGGTAAGATCCGGGGGAAGGCTTTGAGATAAAGCTTGTACTGCCAGCTTTATCTCAAAGCCTCAGATTTGTGTTCCACACCACGGTTAACCGAACAACTTCTGTTTAAGCTAACTGTATACATATTTGTTCAGATTCCTATTTGTTGAGAGTGCCTATGACTTCAATACCTACACACCTACAAGATGCAAAAACACTGTTATCAGAGAATGGTTTCGCGACGGGTGATACTTGGTATCACGGCACATCTTCAGCTTTATTGGCTTCGATTCAAGGCCAAGGTTTAAAACGTTCTGGAGACAAAGCGCTCAACGAAGCAGCTTCAAAAACTATGGCAACCATCGGCAACAACTATACCGAATCGGTTGAGCCAGTGTTTCTCACTCAGAGTAAAGAACTGGCGTACTACTGGGCTCAACAAACCGTTCGTGAGCGAGGCGTTCGATTCGAAGGTGAAGAACAACCTATCGTACTAGCGGTAAACCTATCTGAAAAGCAACGCACCAAAGTAAGACCGGACGTAGGCGCAATGAGTCTATTGATGATGAGTGTGGGCGAGCAATTCATGTCTCATCTCACTGAAATTTATCAAGCCAACAACATTGCAGGCCCCGACATCGAGCTTCGCACTGCCGATCGCATGGACTACCTCAATAAACTCGGTATGGCCTACATTGATGAAGACATCAGCCGAGCTTGTGTTCAGGAGTTAGCCGAGCCCGAGTTGGCCGACTGAAAACGTTCAACAAATCAGTCTTCTTAAAAACAAAAATGGCTCCCAATACGGAGCCATTTTTATTTGCTATAAGCCTATCTCACAAGATACAGACGCATCTAGATTATGAGCACAGAAGACCTTTCTGTGCAGGTTGCGTCATTTCGATGTCACCTTGTAGAGAACGGTAAACGATGGTGTTCCACACTTCACCATTATCCATTTCAAACTCAATAGCGTAATTCAAACCCGCGACAACCTGAGTTCGAACACTCAAGATCTGCTTGAGATCAGCTGAAGTGTTCATTTGGCTAAGAACTGCGTTTAAAGCTTGCTTGGCTTCTGGTGTTATCTCACTTTTCGACCAACCACCCGTCAGGTTTTTAGTGCTGCAGATGGGGTTCGCATTCTCTTGCGGTTGAGTTGGTACCTCTGATTTCTGACTACACCCAGCTAACGCCACGACACTAAACAAGGTTGCTGTTCCAAGTAATGATGTTAATCGTACGTTCTTCATAAATTCTCTCTACCTCAATCATTTACGAGGGATTACTCGCAATAATGTTTCATATGCAGGCAAGCTTAAACCTCGAATGTCATCACTTCATCAGAGATTATGGTGTAACTACTCTATAAACACAGGAGATTGTCAGGAAAACAAGCCGAGCACTGGAGCTCTGCTTTTATCCACCTGATATTTAAATCATTAAAATGAGTAGCGAGAGAATAAGCGAGTAATAATACAGACATAATTAATCAGTTAATTACATATCTCACACCAAATACATTCACGCTGTAATTAATAAGATGAGCTCATGTTGATTTGGATTATGATATTGGTTCAAAAAATAGATATTTGAGATTATTTTATAAATTCAAAAGTTTATGCTCGGCTTAATCATGTCTGATTTTAAAACTGTGTTCCAGCCCTACAAGTTGTTGATAATAATGTACTTTGTTCATCTGTGAATTCATTCAAATATGGAAAATCTTTATTGTTAAGGGTGGGTGCAAGTAGTAAAATCTCACCCGATTATGCAACTTACTTCTCACAACATGGACACAAGTAAAGTTACGATTAGCTCTCTCAAAGTAACGTAACTTCAAACACATACCTAAAATCAGTGTCCTATAGATAGTGCAGATCAAATAAAAATAATTATATAAACCTAGGCTAGGTTAAACATGAAATTAACGTCGTCTTTAGGCTCACTGTTGGCTAGCAGTCTGTCTATCGAAATAAAACAGCGAGCGCTGATAGAGCTCGTCATCAGCACTTATCAGCCACATGAGCGCACTGAGCTTTTTCAAAGCGTGACTGAATATCGTAGAAGCCAATTAGAATTGCTTTTCCCAGAGCATCAAAACAAAAGCTACTCTGTATTGTTTGAGGTGATGGACTACCGCGATCTGATTCTGCGCTATCCAAATACACTATCTGCAGAGATTGCTCTTCTAGAGCAGGCTGTAGGGCAGTGCTATATGCATTGGCTAGATTTCTGGTGTGAGTGTGAAATTGCTGCGATCAAAGCAAAATCTCCATTAAATCCAAGCTCCATTTCTCATTTCGACCTCCCTATCAATGACAGTGCTTATTACGGTGCGATCATCGAACAGATAGAACATGAGCCACTTTTGGTACAAACACCGAGTCACCCACAAGGAATGCCAATCAGCGATGCCATTGCTTTAAGCAATCTTGAGGTGTTCATCAAGGGTGAAAAATGGTTTGAGATGCTTCCTTTATTACACCTTTCTCAGGCAGGCAAGCATTTTATTCTGCTCAAACATCCAGTCGATGAAGCCTTTCCGACACTGGCTTCCTCTGCGCTGATTCAAGACTGGTCTAAGAATGACACTTGGCTAAGTTACGCACCGCCGTTCAGCAATGAGCAATGGCAATACTGTTTACCCGATTACGGCTGCGATGAACTCGCAGAGTTACAACTTTTCACACCGCCTACACTGTCAAAATGTTACTCTCTCCCAGAATTTGACCAACAATTCCAGTTACAATTGTCCGAATCTCGAGCCATATGTGAAGTTCTGCGCTTAACCGTCAGTGGAAATACCCAACAAAAACTCTACTTCCTCTATCTCGCTCAAAAAGAGCTAATGAGCGTCTTACATCAAGTTGGCTACAAAATTGGTTTCACCATCATTGAACAACCTTTCATGCTTCAGTTTTATCAAACCATTGATTCCAATGCATACTTCCATGCTGGGTATTGCGAATTAAATGATGATGGCACAACAATTTATCGCGGGTTTTGGAATTTCGAGATAATGGTAAAAGCGTTCAATAATGTCGATTTTCGAAGCTACAAACGCGCAGTGCGAGAAAGCAGAAAGTCATTAGAAAAGTCGCGCTCGGCAGGAAAAACTAGCTCGGTGAAAAAGGATGAACATGTTTGATTTCGGCCTAGAGGCGATCATCTATGCAAAAGCAATCACACTGCTTGCAACCGTGGCTGTGGTTGTCATGTGGTTGTTCTATTACTGCTATCGCCTGAAACAGAAGAACGAAGTGATCGCAGGGACACACCATGCCCCTTACATCGCGTATTCGATCTGCATTGTTGCGTGGATCAGCAGTAACGCTTATTTCCATACCGACTTATTACCGGAACTTGGGGCCTCGGCCGCCGTGTTCGCCGCAAAGTTTGCCAACCTCGCCTCGTTCTTTGCGTTTGCCTTTGCCTATTACTTCTCGTGCAAACTCGCAGCCGAACAACGTAATGGTAAGGTTCATGCATGGCAGCAAGCCATTTTTGTCACACTGACTGTCTACTCCTTCTTTATCAATTTAAGTCCGGGGTTAACCGTTGAACATGTCACGATTGCTGGCCCAAGCCAGTTCGTGATCGAGTTTGGCACACACACGCCGTACTTCTTTATCGGGATGATCAGCTTCGTTGTCCTGACGCTATTCAACCTCGTGGCCATGCGCGCCAACAGCAGCAAGCTTACCTTAGCCAAAACCAACTACATGATCGCGGGCATCTTAGTGTTCATGCTGTCTACTGCGACGATCCATCTAGGTATGACCTACTTCTTGCGTGACTTCTCACTCACTTGGCTACCACCAGCCTTGTCGATCAGTGAGATGTTGTTCGTTGGCTATGCTCTACTGACCTCTCGCTTCTATAGCGTGAAATACCTTGCGTATATGAGCCTAAATACGTTGTTGGTGTGTGCAATTTTGGTGATACCTTTTGGCGCGATATTTATCCCACTGACAGACGATAACCAATGGCTCATTGCTATCCCTATCTGCGCGGTTATCGGCATCACTTGGCATTTACTCTACAAACGTGTGAGCGACTACGCCTCCTTCTTTATCTACGGAAACAAGAAAACGCCAGTACAACAGATCCTCGCGCTAGAAGAGGATTTCAAGCTATCAATTGATGATGCAATGCGTCGTTTGGGTAGCCTACTGCAAATTCCAGAAGATAAGCTACGTCTAGTGAATAGCAACTACAACGAAACCTTCTACGAAGATTATCTGTCTACTAACAAGTCTGTTTTAGTGTTCGATGAGTTGTCTCAGGAGCTTGATTACACTGCACCAGCCAAGCGATCAATCAAAGCCCTGTATGACAAGATGAGCTCCAACGATACCGCCTTGGTGATGCCTTTATTTGGTCAGGGGAAATCGGTCACGCACTTGTTAGTATCGTCACACAAGAGCAACGATCAGATGTTCTCTAACGAAGAGATCTCTGCCCTGCAAACCTTGTTAACTCGAGTACAAAGCACTATCGAAGCCGATAGACGCATCCGCCAAAGTCGTGCCCTTGCTAACTCAATCGCTCATGAAATGCGTAATCCACTGGCTCAAGTGCAATTGCAATTTGAACTACTAAAACAGCACATTGATAATCAAGCACCAGCGAAACAGATCTTACTTGATATTGAGAACGGCCAAGCTGCGATTCAACGTGGTCGACAGCTGATTGATATCATCTTGCGAGAAGTCAGTGACAGCTCACCTGAGCATGGACCAATCACCATGACCTCTATCCACAAGGCCGTGGATCAAGCCGTCAGCCATTATGGCTTTGAGAACGAGAAGATCATTGAGCGAATTCGTTTACCACAACATGCTGATTTTGTGGCAAAACTGAATGAAACCCTATTCAACTTCGTTATTTTCAACCTGATACGTAACGCGATCTACTACTTTGATTCTTATCCAGACAGCCAAATTGAGATCAGCACCAACACCGGACCGTACGAGAACGTTCTAATATTCCGAGATACCGGCCCCGGCATTGACGAAGCCATTACACATAAAATTTTTGATGATTTCTTCTCTTACCAAAAAAGCGGTGGTAGCGGCCTAGGGCTCGGTTATTGCCAACGAGTGATGCGTTCATTTGGCGGCCGAGTTGAGTGCCACTCTAAACTTGGGGAGTTTACTGAGTTCCACCTGTACTTCCCGGTGGTACCCAATGCCCCCAAAGCAGACGCACTTCGTACGCCTTACTTCGATGATTGGAAAGGTAATCAAACTGCAACTGAAAACAAAACCAACGCTGAAGCTAAGCCAGACAACCAAGCGGCAACGCAAAATTCAGAACCAACAAGCACGCTAACCCCAGGGAATCATTTGGCTCCAACCGTACTGATCGTCGATGATAAAGAAGTACAACGCACGCTTGTTCAAATGTACTTGAGTCGACTTGGCGTCAATAGCTTACAAGCCAAAAACGGTGAGAATGCCGTCGAACTGTTCAAAACACACAAGGTCGATTTGATCTTAATGGACGTACAAATGCCGATAATGAATGGTTTTGACGCAAGCCAAATTATCAAGGCACGCTCTCCTCAAACGCCAATCATTGCTTTGTCTGGCGAATCAGGACAACACGAGTTAGATATGATCAGCAAACTGATGGATGGTCGCCTAGAGAAGCCAACCTCTTTGAAGGCACTGCAACACGTACTGAACAACTGGCTAGAGAAAGGCTGTGCCTCGAATGCTTCCAAAGAAACCGAAGATGAAGAGTAGATGCAGGAAAACACGAATCGCAATTTAGCCAGTTGATTACTGTTTGTCTCATTACATTGCTTTAATTATTCATCAAAAAGCCAGCCGAACAAGGCTGGCTCTATCAGAACTAAACGCTCTAATTAATCTAAAAGTGAACGAACATAATCAGCGATTTCTTGGTTTTGGCAATGCTCAAAGAAGCATTGTTGGAAACGCTCGCTGCCAACCGCTGTTTTCACTAGATCTTGGTCGATAGCTCTCAGAGAATCAATAAAGTTATCTTTTACCACCGCCGCTTTCACTTCATTCAAAATTGCTGCATTACGTTGCTGTGGTTCTGCACGTTCTAGTGGATACCCATTACCACGCTCGCCTGTGAATGCTTTTTCAAAGATATAACGAATGTTGAGTTCACCTGCCCAGCCAAAGCCTTTAGCAAAAGCGAGAGCGAGAGCATTGCCGTTGTTGATTTGGTTAAACAAGAAAGCATCTGATGGCTCTAGGCAGTAACCACAAACCACACCCGGGTGCAGGTTCAGTGACATCAAAGCACCTTGCCCTGTTCCACATCCCGTCACAACAAAGTCCACAGCCTTTGAGTTGATCAGAATACTGGCCATGATACCTAAGTGGATATACGTTAAGTGGTGATCATTCTCGTCGGTCATACCTAAGTTGAAAACATCGTGACCAATGCCACCCGCCACTGACTCTAGCTCAGCTGCAACCATGGCATTTTTACCTGCCTGACTGTTTTCCATCATTAAAGCGATTTTCATTTATCTTCTCCTGCAAGATTGCTGCAAACTCAAAATTTAGAATAAAAAACCAACTAGCGTGCTAACCAACCACCGTCAACAGCAATGGTATAGCCATTAATGTAATCCGATGCTGATGATGCTAAGAACACACAAGGACCTGCGATATCTTGCGGTTTACCCCAACGCTCAGCCGGAATACGCTCAAGAATCGCTTGATTGCGCTCAGCATCTTCACGCAGAGCTTGAGTATTGTTCGTTTCCATATAACCGGGTGCTATCGCATTCACATTGATATTGTCGCGCGCCCATTCGTTCGCCATCGCACGTGTCACTCCCATCACAGCGCTTTTTGAAGCCGTATAGGAAGGAACTCGAATGCCACCTTGGAATGAGAGCATCGATGCAATGTTAATGATCTTTCCGCCAGTACCTTGAGCCTTAAACTGCTTTGCAACAGCCTGAGACATAAAGAACACTGTCTTGGTGTTCACGTTCATTACGTCATCCCAATCTTGCTCTGAGAACTCAATAGCATCTTGGCGGCGAATAATCCCTGCATTGTTCACGAGAATGTCGACTTGGCCAAACTCAGCCAAAGTGCGCTCTATAACCCCTGGAATGCACGCTTGATCGAGAAGATCAGCACTCACGTTTAAGAACGAATGGCCTGCTGCACTCATTTTTTCAATAGTCTCTTCAGGTTCTGTTCGGTTAACACCGACAACCATACAACCAGCTTCCGCTAGGCCTAATGCTATGCCTTGCCCAAGACCCGTATTGCAGCCAGTCACTATCGCTACTTTACCTTCCAGACTGAATGACTCTAAGATCATGCTCGCTTCCTCAATTACATTGGATTCATTGCGTATCATTACCACCAACAATTAAATCATACAATAAGATGTAAATGCGAGGGCGACGTTGTAGAATTTCGATCTTGCACCAAAATCAGTCGAACAAGTGAAACGAGCACCACAAACTAAATGAATGGGGGGAAGTGATTTGGAGAACAGAAGCCTATAACCCACCATGAACCATGCTCTCGAAGATCACCCAAACCAGATATTGTAGGGATTTGACAACAATTCATGATTTAAAAGAGTAAAAGGGTTATACATAATAATGTGTTATCTAAATTACTGAAATTATCATGACGCTCAAAGAGATCCTTAAAATTCCCAATGTCCGCTACTTCTTAATGTTTAGAAGCAGCTACTTTGCGCGTTTTTATTACCCAGTATTCACTCTACTCTACTTAGATTACGGGCTAACCCTTTCTCAATTCGCGATGCTCAATGTAGTTTGGGCGGCCACCATTGTGCTTGCTGAAGTACCGTCGGGTGCATTCGCTGATACCTTAGGCCGCAAGAAACTGGTGGTGCTGTCTTCGATCGTGATGTTTGTTGAGATCGCAATGATCGCCTTAGTGCCAACCGGAAACCCCGACTTGGTGTTCATAGTCTTTCTGATTAACCGGATTCTCAGTGGCTTAGCGATGGCACTGGCCAGCGGCGCCGACGAGGCATTGGCTTACGACACCTTAAAAGAACAAGGTAATGAAGAGTTGTGGCCGCGAGTGCTGCAAATCCAGCTTCGTGTCGCCTCAACGGTCGGTATCTTTGTCACGCTGATTGGTGCGGCGATGTACGACGTGAACTTTATGACGAACATCTTTCATTTCCTTGGACTAGCCGAACCAGAAAGCACTAAAGACCTGATGCGTATTCCTGTGTTCGCCACCCTATTTGTAGCGATGATCGCCATCTATGCCGCGATTAATATGCGCGAAGAGAAAAAGGTGATGCCAAGCGACCAAACCAAATTGGCAACCACCATCTCAAGTCTTAAATTGACGATCGATGCGGGTAAATGGGTATTCGCTACGCCTTACGTGCTGTTCATCTTGCTCTACTACAGCCTATTCGAACACACCTCACGCATGTTCCTAACCATGAACAGCCAATACTATCTGGCCATTGATATTCCAATTATCTACTTTGGTTTTATTGGTGCGGGTATCAGCTTGCTTAAGATTATATTGGCAGGACAAAGCCGAAGATTAGCAGAGAGTATGGAGGCTAAAACCTTCATTGTGGTTATGGGATTGGCAAGCATGGCGACTTATTACTGGATCAGTTTAGGTTGGTCGATTTACGGAGTCATTCCGGCACTAGTATTAATCTTTATCATCATGACGATGAACATTTTCATCAGCTACCACCTGAATAAAAAAACCGAATCACACAACAGAGCCACCGTTCTTAGTTTCAAAGGTTTGATGTTTAACCTCGGATACGGTCTGATCGGTATCTTGTACGCTTACTACTATAAGTTGGTGTCTCAGGGCTACACCGAACAAGAAATAGAACAGAACCTTGCCTTCTTGGCCTCACTGTCTTCTTTTTTCTATTACTTCACCTTACTGTTCGTTTTGATCAGCGCGCTGTTCTACTTCAAGAACAGAAAAGAAGCGATTTTCTAAACAATCGATTGATGTCGAGTGACAAGTAAATGAAGCCGTTAAGGTTTACAGCGCAAGTTTTAAAGACCGAATATTCTTCAAAACCGAGCGATTCACGCAACTGACTATTGCTTATTAAAAGAACAAGTCGCTTCTTATATTGGTTTTATTTGTTAATATAATCAGCAAAATACATAACACATGGACGCGTCATGTCTTTTAGTTGGATAGCCTTTACTCTCCTTGCTGCCTTTAGCCAATCTTGGCGCAATGCCTTTCAAAGTAAATTAAGTGGCACCATGAGCGTGGCTGGCGTAACGTTAGCGCGATTTATTTGGGCTAGCCCTATCGCCCTTATTTACCTCTGCGCCCTCTATCAATGGCAGCCCGTATCCGCACCGGATTTTTCGGGTGAGTTTGTTTTCTATATTGTTGCTGCCGCCATCATGCAGATCCTCGCGACCGGCTTAATGGTGATGCTGTTCAAGCTCGAAAACTATGCGATAGGCGCAGGCTTAGCCAAGTGTGAAGCCCCCGTATCTGCTGTGCTATCCGTATTGTTTTTTGGTACTGCTTTGACACTAACAGGTTGGGTCGGCGTACTTATTGGTACTTTAGGCGTGCTAATCATGAGTAGCGCTTCTGGCTGGCGAAGCTTGTCCCCGAAAGTGTTCTTATTAGGTATGGCGTGTAGCACCGCCTTTGCTTTAACGTCTCTTTGGGTACGGGAAGCAAGTTTGAGCATAGGGTTGCCCTTCCCTCATAGCGCTGCTTGGGTGCTGTTCCTCGTCATTTCCCTTCAGACAGTGATTATCTGTACGTATCTCTTTTTCAGAGAACGCGACACGCTGCGCCTGATATTCAAGAAGTCGAAACTAGTCATCATGACAAGCTTAGCGAGTGTTATCGGTTCTCTGGGTTGGTTTAGCGCGATGTCGCTTCAAGCCGTGCCGTACGTAAAGACACTCGGGCAAGTCGAAGTGATCTTCATGGTGTTGATATCCTATTTCTGGTTAGGGCAAAGCATCGCGCGCAAAGACATTCTTGCGCTCATCTTGCTTTCTATCGCAGCAGTATTGGTTATGTGGCAGTGACGAGCTCGTTAATATGACTAGGACAAATTGAAGTCATATTGCGACCGTTTTTTTTCGCTTGATATAACGCTTTGTCGGCTCGGCTAATAAACCCATTCCAACTCTCATGCGGGTGAAGCTGAGCAACACCAAAACTCGATGTCAGAAACATCTCATGTTCTTGTACTGCTGATACCTCTGAAATAGACAATCGTAACTTGCAGGCAATAACCTGAGCTTGTTGGAAATCGACATTAGGCAATAAAATCATTATCTCGTCTCCGCCAAAACGAAACGCACTGGCTTTAGGCGATGTTTTTATCGCACTTTGAACCATTTCAGCAAAAGACTTGATCACGAGGTCACCTACAATGTGTCCGTGTTGGTCATTGATCGACTTAAAATTATCAATATCCATCATAATGGCACTAACAGGTGCAGTTTCCGCCTGCTTCATGATAACTGGAACCATCTCATCTAATGCTCTGCGGTTTCCCAGTACCGTTAGAGGATCGCTGTAGGACAGCTCGTGAATAGAACTAAGCAACCTTGCGTTAATCAGCCAAAGCATTGTAAAGCTCATCGACACAATAAGAACGATGCTCACTAAAAAGGCAAGTTGATGAATGAGAGTGGCCGCCATGAAATCCTGGAGCTCAGCGGAAAATAGTGTCACCACAACTCGAAAAACCATAAACCCGCCATATATCGTAAATGACAAGGCCATCATCCGAATACCTAGAGTCAAGTCATCACGCCGGCCCTTTAATACCGCAAAGGCAGTGCAAAGAGTCACAAAAGCCAGATATAAACTAATGAGGATAATTCGAGCCTTTATGGAAGGCTCATAGAACGTGATGTAAATAAAACATGGCAAAAGAGCCAACATCATTAGACTACTGAGGTAGGTGCATTTGAGAGAGTATTCTCGAAACAGACATAAGCTATACAAGGCGAGATGAAAACCAAGCGCAATGACCATATTGGCACCAATAACGGTGACCCAATCAGGGAACTCCCCTCTTAGGCTCAACATCAACGGCCCAGTTCCGATAACAAATATTGAAATGGAAAAGATTGAAAGCCCTTTAATGGACTGTTGAGTGAATTGAAATAACAACAAGCCAATACAGTAAATGAAAGAGAACAAAATAATAATAAAATTAAGTGTTCTCATATCCAGCGAAAAACCATCCATGATTTTCTATCTTCCATACGCAACCAAATTTCAACATGGTCAATAATCATGCAAACCACAAAAACATTCACCATGTGAATCTTTTTATTTTATAAAAAAAGGGGGTAGATCACATATGCGGAGATTTTTATCGCATGAGTCCATGATATGGATAGGCATGTAACACTCGCCCCCATAGAGTTTTATCGCATCACTGAATCTACAGGCTTCTGCACTCGTTACTTGGTTGAATGACGACTGTCTGGCATTATGCGCCCAAGAAATCTCTAGGGCTGTTGACCTTAGTTATTATACAGCAAAGAATGAACGAAGGTAGTCAGTGGTAGAAAACAGCCAACAATTAAGTGACCGTTACGACGAACATGGTTACTTTGTTATCAGAAATTATTTCAATGAAGCTCAAATTGCATCGCTTAGAAAAGTCGTGCTGAAATTTCATGAATCATGGAAAGCAGACAACGAAGAATTCTATAAAGAAGAAGCATTTAACTCGTCTTTAATTACGGGAAGCGAGTATTTGCCTGCCGACGATAGAAGCGTGCTTTTCGACTTCATAAGCTCGAAACAAGTGATGGATGTGGTTGATGCGGTGATTCCGAACAAGCCGGCATTCATGAATACACAGCTGTTCTTCAACCCAGTAAACCCGCAGCAAAAAGACTTCTGGCATCGTGACTGTCAATACGACTACGACATTGATGACCAGATGAAAGTCATCATGGAAACCCAAGTATTGCATCTGCGAGTGCCCCTTTTTGATGAGCCCGGCATGGAACTTATCCCCGGCACGCACAAACGTTGGGATAACGAAGAAGAGTACAATGTTCGCCAAGAAGAAAACGGCAAAGTGAGCAGCGATGACATCTCTGGTGGTAAGCAGATACCGTTAGCCGCAGGTGACTTATTGGTGTTTTCAGCGGATATGATCCACCGAGGCCGATATGGCTTGGATCGTTTGGCTTTGGATATTTTGATCTTCGATTCGGCGACAGACTATGTCGACTACGTTGATGACGACTGTTTACCGACGCCAGCTATGTTAAGCAATATTAGCGACCCAAGGTTGTTTATGAACACGCTACACTTAAAATCAATGCAGTACTCATAATCCATAAAGGTGCCCAAACTATGACTGACACTAAGCAAAATACCCGAATTAGCCAGTTCCGTTTCGGTCAGCCAAAAGAATCTCTCAAGTTAGAACATGTCGCTTTAGGGGTACTAGACAAAGATAAAGTTCGCGTACAAATTGAAGCGACTAACATCAACCCTAGTGATCTGTTGTCGATTTATGGTGTGGGCCAATACAAACATAGCCATCAGCCGCCGAGAGTACCGGGATTTGAAGCGGTAGGAAGGATTGTAGAATCCAGCAGTGCTAAGTTTATAGTGAATCAACGAGTGCTTGTGGCAACCAGTGGAACATGGCAGAACTATGTCGATGTATCACCAGATGATCTGTTCCAAATTCCTCAACATTTAGACAATGGCTACGCCTGTCAGTTGTACATTAATGCGCTAACCGCATGGGTGCTAACGACAGAAATAGCCAAGCTGACCCAAGAGGATGTGTTGATCATCAACGCGGGCAGTTCAGCCATCGGTAAGATCTTCTCCCAGTTATCAGCATCACTCGGCTTCAACATCATTGTCGTTACATCACAGCAGACACAATACCCTGCCACTTCCTGTTGGGTGATAGATGCGAACGCTGATCTAGTTTCTCAAATTAAGGCATTAGGCTTGCCTATGCCAACCGTTGCCTTTGATGCGATTGGCGGCTCACCCGGAACCGATCTTGTTCACACCCTTGGCAACAACGGGCGCTTTATCAACTATGGGACGCTGTCGTTGGATTTTTACGAGCCACGCTTCTTTGAGTACGCGAAAAACCAACACATCGATTTCAGCACCTTCTTCTTGCGTTATTGGGAGGAAGCAGAAGGTAAAGATGTTCGCCGTGATAAGTTCACGACCATGCTAGATCACTTCATCACAAACGACATTCAGCTCGACGTTGACCGCTATCTACCATTCGATGAAGTGCAAACCGCGATTGATCTCATTGAATCGAAAACCACACGCCTAGAGGGCAAGATCATCTTACTGCCACAGTAAGTGAGAGTTGGACGATATATACCTTATTTATTTCAACAGGCAAGACGTTCAACAGCTTACAAGCGTGCTTGTTAATACACCATCGCTTAGGAAGTTTGATTAAAGAAATCGAAGATTGAAAAGATAGCGAAGAGTTGTGGTGCATTTCTCCATAACTTAAGTGGTTACGAGATGGTCATGAATCACATTTATTTGAAACATCAATTAGTTATATCATTAGAAATATGATACTGATCACCCATAAGATAACCTCGATTCTATATGGTAGCGTCATACTTAAAACCACGATGTGAACATACTTATGAAAAGACACATACTATCAAGCGCCATCCTACTCTCTCTAGCCTTTCCCACCTTTGCAGCTGATGGCGATATACACGATGTCACGATACTGGGTACTTCAGATATCCACGGTCATTTTATGGCGTGGGATTACGCGGCAGATAAACTCAACACTCGTGGTAGCTTGAGCCAAATCGCGACCAAAGTTGGTGAGATCCGCAAAGAGCAATCTAACATTATCCTTGTCGACGCTGGCGATACCATCCAAGGCAACTTCGTAGAAACCTTCAAAGACGAGCCCGTTGATCCAATGATGCTTGGCTTTAATCACATGAAATACGATGTGTGGGTTTTAGGTAACCACGAATTCGACTTTGGCCTCAAAACCCTCAACAGGGCCGTTACCCAATTTAAAGGGCAGTCTCTCGGTGGCAACATCAAGAACAAAAACGGAAACCCATTCCTGCCTGGTTACACCATCCTAGAACGCGGTAGCATTAAGATCGGCGTGATCGGAATGGATACCCCAATGACGGAGGTCTTTGCGCAAGGTACCAACCGTTTAGAAGGCGTCACTTTCACTAATCCAACCTTGGAAGTGAAGAAAATCGTCAAAGAGATTGATGATAAAGTGGATGCCATCATATTGGTTGCCCATATGGGAATTGAGAACGAGAATGACATTGCCGACACCGGTGTCACCGACATTGCCAATGCAAACCCAGAGCTTGATGCCATCGTCGCTGGCCACATGCACACTCGCATCGATAAAGCCGTTGTAAATGGCGTTATTATTACTGAACCCGACAGATATGGCCGCGCCCTATCTCGTATCGATCTTCAATTTGAAGAGCGCGATGGCACATTCACTCTCGTCAACAAAGACAGCTTCACCTATAAAATTAAAGGTATCGACTCTGATGAGAATATGGACGAGTTATACCAGCCTTACCACAAACAACTCCGAGAAATGGCGAACAGACCTGTCGCTCAACTTACCGGCGTTGCTTTAGTCCCAGAAAACGAAATCCGCGGTATCCCTCAAGTCCATGTTCAAGACACAGGCATCAGTGCGCTATTCCAAGAAGCGAGCTTCTTCTATGCACCCAAAGCCAATGTCATTGCACTTCAAATAGACAACGACAATGCAGAGCTCGATGTTGGCCCAATCAAAGCCAAAGACATCGCGTACAACTACCAATACGCAGGTGGCGAAATCACTGTCTATCAGATGACAGGCAAAGAGTTAAGAACCTACATGGAATGGTCTGCAGGCTACTTCAACTCAGTACAACCTGGCGATGTGACCTACAGCTTTAACCCTGAACGTAGAGCTTCAAAATATTCGACCAATGACTTCTTCGCGGGCGTGACTTATACCATCGACCTCACTCAACCTGCAGGTACCCGCATCACCAACCTCGCGTTTGCTGATGGCACACCGGTTACTGATCAAACAGAGATCCGTATTGGTATGAATAGCTATCGAATGGGTCATCTAACCAAGAAAGGCGGCGTGCTAGAAGGTGAATCATTCCCTGTACTCTTTGATACGGAAGCAGAGTATGGAGAAGAAGCAGGCACGATTCGTAACATGACTATCAAGTATCTTAAAGAAGAAAAGAACGGCCAGTATGAGGGTAAGCCTCAACAACGATGGGCACTTTCTGGTTTAGAGAGTCGTTACAATGAACAGCGTGAGATCGTAAAATCATTGATTAATGATAAAACCATATCAATCCCAACCAGTGATGATGGC
This sequence comes from Vibrio sp. 10N.261.54.A5, assembly GCF_041471145.1. Lineage (NCBI taxonomy): Bacteria > Pseudomonadati > Pseudomonadota > Gammaproteobacteria > Vibrionales > Vibrionaceae > Vibrio > Vibrio sp. 10N.261.54.A5. The sequence goes on from NZ_JBFRNU010000062.1 coordinate 23,984, forward strand.
CGCTACACAAACATCGCTTCTATCAACGTAAAAGAACTGATGTTCAAATCTGACGAAGCCAAACAAGCAGCCATAACCACACGCGAAAAGAAACTGGCGCAGGCGACTGAGCAAGAGAGTAAGCAAATCAAACGCGAAATCACTCTGATTGAAGCGCTCAATTAACCCCTGACCTCAACCAATAACGACTTAACAACGCTTGGAGCGTGGTTAGGTCGTTTTTGTTCCCATTTTCCAACACCACATCTGTACTGAGTAAAACGGTTAATATTGGATGAATGATCTGCAAAGGCCAACTCATAGTTGGTAAAGTACTATGAGTTAAAAATCAGCCTGTCACTGTTTTTAGAAATGTTTAATTTGAGTAACAAGATTTTATGGATGCTAAAAGCAGAAATAATTTCAAGCAATCAGTTTTATTGTACGAGCTCTCTCTGCGACCATGGGCTGAAACATGTCTATTTAAAGTAATGTCGCATTCACTAGCATCGAACCGCATCGGTGAAAACAGTTCCTCAGTTGTGTTTGCGATCTGAAAAAGCTTACTCTTTAGACCTAAGTGTAAAGCTTCAGAACTTTCTCTTTTTCTAATTCCAGAAACGTAGCGAATATTATTGTATTCACCTTTGTTTGCAAGATGCATTAACGCTGATTCGATGATACTAAATAAACTCGGTATACAAATATTATAAAAACCTAAATTAAACGATTTGATAGATTCGATTAACATGTCACTGTAAGGTGGGATCAATAGTCGAGTTTCTCTTTCTAACTCAACTTGTAATAATGATTCAAAGCGCTCAGTCAATAGCTCTTCTATTGCTTGAACTTCACTTAGCTCATGTTCCCGTATGTAATCAAACAGTTCATTTTCTAAAGTTTCGGAAGTAATACACCAACCTTGCTTTCTTAATTCATCACTTCCGCACCATATTGCTTGCTCTAAAACTCGTTGAAATAGCTCGATAACATAATGTTCATTCATCTAAATTTACCTAACAGATAATTTCCATACCGAATGTAAAATCTTCATCCCACTTCGTAGTAGATTGATTCTACTAAAATTTCTTACTTCATTAAAATCTCTTATGCTATTTTCGAGTTTTCAGCACCTCCAGTATAAACTTTTCTACATAGTGATATGTTCAAGAGCTACCGTGCAAGATTGCAACTAGATCAGAGTTATTTGAGTGCTGCTAGATAGGTATAATTTCCCCCGAGATACAACGCGAGGATTCACAATGAACAGCATTAGAAGAATGGAACAGGAACAAACTAGAGAAACAGCACGAACCGTCTGACGATAAATTCGAAAGCCTCTGAGGTGACTCTAAGCTCCCACTTACACCTGTACTCCATCTCACACTGATCTATTCCCCTATTTTTGCAGTACAAGTTATTAATAATTCGATATAAATCGCTCTATTGTTTGAAATTGTTGTCTACAGTTTTATAGAGCTTGTCGCTTCAATAATTGCCACAAGTAACGACACCTTTTGATGGTAAGTTTTGGTTATAAGGAAAGGAAATGGAAAGCCCAATTGTCACACTTACACATGCCAGCAAAAGCTTTGTTGATGGCAACGATACCCATCACGTGCTGGAAAATGTCGACTTCGCTTTGGCGACAAGCGCAAGCGTGGCTTTAACAGGGGCGAGTGGCAGTGGAAAGAGTACTTTACTCAACCTAATCGCGGGCTTTGAACCTCTAACTGGTGGCGAGTTGTGGCTCGATAACGAGAACACATCAGATTGGAGAGATCCACAGTGGAGCCGATTCCGCCATCAAAAACTAGGCGTGATCTTTCAACAGTTCAACTTACTAACCCCACTCAACGTAAAACAAAACATCGCCTTCCCGCTCCATTTGAATCAACAAAAATGGAGCGACTGGTGCGATTATTTAGTTGATGCATTGGGTATCAACGAGTTACTCGAAAGACATGTATCCGCACTCTCTGGCGGTCAGCAACAACGAGTCGCAATAGCGCGCGCGCTAGCCCATAAACCCAAACTATTGCTTGCCGACGAACCCACAGGCAACCTCGACCACAAAGCAGGGTTAGAGGTTATGAAGCTGCTGAGTGAAATCACCACTCAAGGCAACACTGCGGTGCTTTTGGTTACGCACAGCCCAGAATGCGCCAGCTTTATGCAGACAAAATTGGTGTTAGATGATGGTTGTTTAAGGAACGCCGATCTAACCCCAAGAGCAGCAGCGTTGTGAGTAATCCAATGAAGCAAACTGGCTTCGCTCAGAACCAGCTCACCCATACCAAACTGACTCTGAATCTATTCGCGGCGCACTATCGTCAATCACCATTGCAAGCCGCAGCGATTCTGATCGGCATTGTGTTAGCGGTCACCTTGTTTGTCGCAGTGCAAGCCATCAACCTCAATGCCAAGCGCAGTTATGCAGAATCGACCGAGCAACTTAGCGCTCAAGCGCAGAACCTTATCATTCCACTAGCAGGGCAAAACTATTTGCCGGAATCGCTCTACTTCAGCTTAAGACAAAGTGGATTAAGCGCAGCGCTACCTGTTATAGAAGGGCGAGTAAGAGACGAGCAAGGTCGACGTTGGTCAGTTCAAGGCAGTGAGTTGATCGCCGCCCTCACTTCAAGATCTCGTCACGCTCGCGTCGACGAACAAAGCAACACTCAAACCAAAGAACCAAACATTTCCCTGTTCGACAATGCCTTACCTTTGCCGCAACTCTTAGCGGGTGAACCCATTGTGATGATGAGCCAGTCGCAACACCAGAACTTGGGAGGAGTAGACACACTCACTTTGGATGAAGTGCTCACTCAAGTGGTAGTGCTACCAGATGAATGGCAGCTAGGTAGCCGAATGTTGATGGATATTGGGTTCGCTCAGCAACTGCTTAACAAGCAAGGGCAACTGAGCTACATCGCTATTTTTGACACTAAGAGCGACACTAACAGCAATCCTCAGGATAAATGGCAAAGCCTTATTGGCGAGCAAGGACGATGGATTTCCAACAACCAAAGTACGGATCTGGGTTCAATTACCGATAGCTTTCACCTCAATCTCACCGCCATGAGTCTGTTGGCGTTTTTGGTTGGCCTATTCATCGCTTACAATGGTGTGAAGTACAGTTTGCTGAAGCGTAATCGGCTATTGGTGCAAATTCAACAAGCCGGCATTGCGCCAAGCATCGTGTTTTCAGCTCTGTTAGTCGAGCTGACTCTTTTAGTCACACTAGGCGCGTCGCTTGGTTTCATTCTCGGCATCCAACTCAGCCATTGGCTGCATCCAACCGTCGCGATAACACTTGAGCAACTTTATGGTGCAACACTGCTTCCCGGTACATGGCAGTGGCAATGGTTAATGCAGGCACTGCTACTCACGCTGGCCGCAACGCTTGTCGCTTGTTGGCAACACTTTAAACAGCGGGTGCGACAACCCCTCTCTTCCCATGGCGGTTTCTATCAAGCGCCGGAAACGTCTAACGAAAATCAGCTGTTTGTTATCGGGTCAGTATTAACTATTCTCGCGTTAGCAGGTTTATGGATGAGCGAACATCATCGCTTCACCATGGCATGGCTCGGTGTGTTAGTGGTATCGATTCCTTTGTACCTGCCCAAAACGCTAAGCGTGCTAGCGAACTGGAGCGAAAAACGCACCCAATCGGGGTTAATACAATATCTGTTTGCTGAGCTACGTGAACTTATTTCCCCTCTCTCCCTTGCCATGATGGCGTTGCTTCTCGCTGTCACCGCCAATATCGGAATGAATACCTTAGTCGGCAGCTTTGAATCCACGTTAAAGCAATGGCTTGAACAGCGCTTACATGCCGATATTTACGTTAGCCCTGCCCAAGGTGAAATCGCGAATGTGGAACGTGCGTTAGAGCAGTTTGAAAATGTTGAAACCGTTTATAAGCAATATTATGTCGATGATAACTTGCAGGGCTTACCTACTTTGCTCGGCACCAAAGACAAAGACACACTTGAGCAAACCATGGTATTTCAATCCCATCTTGATGATTTCTGGACGCGCTTTTACCAAGGTGAATTCGTGGCGATCAGCGAACCTACGGCAGTGAAGCTCGGCTTGCCGCTTGGAAGCCGACTCAAGCTCGACGCGATCCAAGACAAAGCGCTCATCGTCGGGGCGATTTTCCACGATTACGGCTCACCGAATGGCGAAGTGTTACTTGCACCTAATTTGTGGATCGAAAGCGGATTTACTGACTTACCCACCAGCTTGGGAATCAAAGTCTCTGGCGACCCACAAGTGGTGTACGAACAGTTACGCCAACAACTCAATCTGCACCCAGGTCAGCTTTACAATCAAGCACAGATCAAATCGATCGCTTTAGATATCTTCTCACAAACCTTTGCTATCACTCGGGCGCTTAATGGCGTCACTTTAATGGTGGCGGTGATTGGGTTGTTCTGCGCCTGTTTCATGTTGCTCGATGCACGCAAAGCCGCCATTGCAAGGTTGTACGCGCTCGGTGTTAGTCAGAAAAAATTGATGGTGATGGTGGTCGGGCAAATCGTTGTTCTGGTCGCCTTCACTCTGGTTATCGCCTTACCACTCGGCGCTATGGTCGGTTATGTGTTGACGGACATCGTTACCCTGCGCGCCTTTGGTTGGAGTTTAAATTATGTGTGGAATTGGAGTGATGCACTCAGCATCGCAGCCATCACCATTTTAGTGGCTGTGATTGCGACCTTGATCCCACTGTGGCGTTTGGTCAGTAAACCCGTGGTATCCAGTTTGCAAAGTGAGGTGTTGTGATGAATCGATCAATGAGAGTTTTCGTTCTCACACTTGGCATCTTGCTCCTTTTAGGGTGTGAGGAGTCAACTCAACCATCAGCTCAAAATATGGGTTCGATACTTGGCGCAGAAACACAAACCGAGAATGAAACGGCAATCGATCAAGCGCAATTTTCTCCGGTAGTAAAAGGTATCGAGATCACCTTCCCTGCCGACCATCAAGCACACCCTAATTTTCGTCATGAATGGTGGTACTTAACCGCAAACTTAATTGATGAAGACGGCAATGCGTTAGGCGTGCAGTGGACACAATTCCGCTTCGCGGCTGCACCACAGGAAAGTGGCAATAGCACTAAGGAAACTACGTGGCAAAGTCAGCAAATCTACATGGCACACAGCGCTGTCACCACTAAAGACAAACACTACGCCGATGAAAAGTGGTCACGTAACCAAGCAGAACTGGCAGGAGTAAGCGCTTCACCATTTCGTGTCTATCTTGATGACTGGCAATGGACGTCGACGACCGATGACCTGTTCCCAGCTACATTGGTCGCTAACTCGGGTCAATTTGGATACTCGCTTAAGTTAACCAACAACGCGCCTTATCAAAAGCAAGGCGAACAAGGCTACAGCACTAAAAGTAGCGATGGCAAAGTGGCTTCCTATTACTACAGCCAACCATTCATCGATGTATCGGGCGAAGTAACCATTGATGGCATCACGCATCAGGTGTCTGGTAAAGGTTGGATAGACAGAGAGTGGAGCTCTCAGTTTTTACTCGACTCACAACAAGGTTGGGATTGGTTTGCGCTAAGGCTGAGTGATGAAACCAGTTTGGTGGTATTTCAGCTTCGAAACTCAACAACAGGCAAAGCCAGTTATTCCCATGCGAAGTTGATGAATCAAGATGGCTCCGGCATCGCGATTAAGCAGCAAGACATCAGCTTAACCGCCATCAAGCAAACTAAAATCGACGGGCGTGACTACCCAACAGAGTGGCAAGTTTCGATTCCAAGCCAGCAAATAGAACTGACCGTCTCGGCACTCAATCCAAATGCCAAAATGCCGCTGTCGGTTCCTTATTGGGAAGGGCCAATTGAAATCAAAGGTTCTCATTCTGGGTCTGGCTATATGGAGTTGACTGGGTATTAGATTGTGTATTAATACAGGTGGAATCTAACAACAAATACATCGCGATAACCATCAACTAAAACACTTTCAACCAAAACCTCCACCACGGAGGTTTTTTGTTATTCCATATGTTCTATTTACCTTAACGCCTGTTGAAAAATATCTAATTTAACCAAACACTGGGCTCCCCTAAAATACCAATCAAATGGTTAGAGGAGATAGAACATGCTTAGCTCAGTGCACAATGACGAACTCAACAGATACATCGAGAAACTAGACTTAAACCTTACCAAGGATCAGGTTCGTGAACTTGGTTGGCAGCAAAGTAATGAAGAGGTAGGAAAAGAAAAAACAGTATTAGGCTCGTGGTTTTTCTTTTCTTTCTTTGGCTTATGTACGTCTGCATGTCTTGCGCTGCTAATGTATATCTCATGAAGATAAACAAAACAATGACCACGTATAACCAGCATGGAACCTTCAATTGGTTCGAGGTCGACGGAGAAACGTACATACTGTTCAAAGTGGGCAGCAACAGTGCTCTATTGAACCAACACTATGAGGATGTCACCGAACAACAGAGCGAAATATATGGGCTGTTAGGGGCGATTCCATAAGCTCATACTGCACGTATTCACTTATGGTCTATCTATTCACTTGTGGTCTATCTACGCACTAACTAGCACAAACATCCGTTCTTTTGGCAACAAGACCGAGCTACAACAAACGGTTCTTATACTGCTCTGGCGTTTGGTTCGCGTAACGTTTGAACATGGTGATAAATGGGCTTGCTTGGTTATAACCCAATGTAAGAGCGACCTCTTTAACCGATTGGCCGTTTCTCAACAAGTCCATTGAGTATAGGTAGCGCACTCGCAGTCGCCACTCGGTAAAGCTCATTCCAAGCTCGGTCTGGCAGTGGCGAGAAAGGGTTCTTTCCGTGGTGTGGACACGTTCAGCCCAATCTTTCAGCGTCACTTCATCGGTTGGGTTCTCTTCAACAGAAGCCAATATAGGCGCTAGATACTTATTATCGGTTGAAGGCAAGAAGTGGTGTTCAACCTCGCGCTGCGCAAGTTGGTCAAGCAGTACCTGAACGAGCCTTTGGTCTTGCTCGGTTTCCGCAACATTGATCCCACGATCGCGAAAATCATCGATAATAGAAGACACAATCGGCGTGATCTTTATAAGGCTGGTTTTATCTGGCAGGTGTTGCGTGAGTTCTGGGGCGATATTTAGTGAACAGTAGTCCAAAGGCTTACGGTTATAACTGCAATGCATCACCCCGGCCGGTACCCAAATCGCTAGATGTGGTGGCGCTAGAAATCGAGTGCTTTCCGCTTCCATCTCTAATATACCACCACTGATCAATTGAACCTGTCCCCATGAGTGGCTATGAACTCGGGTTTCAGTGTTCGAAAGAAACGCTTCAAAATTCATAAATACGTTGGATGGTGCCTTATCAATTAATAAGGATGGATGAAGGTTTCTGGAGTGTTTTTTCAAACTTGTCTTCCTATCGCGCTTAATGTCTTTATAAAGATACTTGTAAGTATAACGACCTGTCAAACTAGCCGCATCAACTCATTCGCCACGGAATTCACATGCATTACCTATTACCATTTTTTACAGTCTGTATCTGGGGCGCCAATGCAATCGTCAACAAGCTTGCTGCAAGCACCATAGAACCTAGCGCAATGAGTTTTTACCGCTGGTTTTTTGCGATGTTAATTCTCACGCCTTTCTGTATTCGCCCAGTGATGAAGCAGTGGGCTGTCATTAAGCCAAACTTATCTAAATTAGCGTTCCTCGGCTTTTTGGGCATGGTGTTGAACCAATCTCTAGGTTACTACGCAGGCTTAACCACAACCGCCTCTAACATGGCATTGATCACTTCTTTGGTTCCATTGGTCAGTGTATTTTTAAGCGTCCCTTTGCTGCACAAGTCGATTTCTAGTTTGAGTATTGTTGGCGGTGTGTTGTCACTATCAGGCTTAGCCCTGATGTTAGGCAAAGGCGATCCGTTATTCTTCATGCATCAAGAATTGACTCAAGGCGATGGCTATATGCTAATTGCAGCCTTTGTTTATGCTTCGTACTGTGTACTACTGAAACGCTGGAAAATGCCAATCAGTAGCTGGGTGGTGATTTACATTCAGGGTCTGTTTGCTGTCGCGATGCTTACGCCACTTTGGCTTACCAGCGAACAGCTTTTACCACCACAACAAGCGCTCCCATTGATAGCTTACGCCGCGGTTGCCGCTTCAATTTTAGCGCCTTGGATGTGGGTGAAAGCGATTGACACCATTGGTGCTGACTCAAGCGCGATGTTCATGAACTTGCTTCCGGTTGTAGCGATCGTATTAGCCGCGACATGGCTTGGCGAAGAGATTAACCAGTTCCACATCATTGGTGGTGTGATGGTGATTTCAGGTGTCATCCTTGCTCAAATCAGAAGAAAACCAAGGCTTGAGGCTCCTCTCCCTCAACAAAGCTAAACGCATTACCCAACGCTCACATTAGGGTAAAAATTCAAACTCACGTTTCACACAGCAAATGAGAGTGGCTACTGTAATCCATACTATGATGAGCCCTTACAGCAAGCGAGTAAAACGGAAGATTAGTCTAAACGCTTTACTTTATATCAGCACGATGAGTCGTTACTCAACTATTCTTCAGCAGTTATACCTTTATATCATTACAATCACACACGATTAGTGCGAAATACACTAAAAGGCTTCCCAAACAATAATCCGAAAGGAAATATCTACGCGAAGGATCTATACTTTTTAAAACAGTAAAAGTGAGCTGATAAGAAAACAATAATCACTACCACTTTAGTGGTATCTGAGATACAGCCACTTTAACTAAACCAAATCAACAGCGGTTGGTTGGCTAACACAAAAAAGTACCGACATGAGTACCACACGGCTTAGAAACACCTAGCATTACGCTAGGTGTTTTTTTTGCAATCGACCTATCTAGTGACTTAATCAGTATTTCTATTCTCTTGCTTGATATCACTTCATCCATGTTTGCCATTCGCCTGATACGCCTTTAAGCACCAATATTCATCAACTGATCATCTGTTTGAAAAAAATAGTCTTAACCATGAGATTATCCGCTTTAACTTATGTCATCTTAAGTATATTGTTACTAGCAAGTAACAAGCATGTTACGCAGCAAAATAATAATGAAGGAAGATAGATGAGCAGTAGCAATAGCCGACAAGATGGTAAACGAGACGTTACTCTGCGTTTTTTAGCTGAACCCGGGGATGTGAACTTTGGTGGTAAAGTTCATGGTGGTGCAGCAATGAAGTGGATCGATTTAGCAGCCTACGCTTGTTCCGCAGGTTGGAGCGGTAAATACTGTATAACAGCCTATGCAGGCGGAATTCGATTCGTTGCCCCAATTCATGTAGGCAACCTTGTGGAAGTAAGTGCAAAGGTCATTTACACAGGTTCATCTTCAATGCATATCGCTATCGACGTGCAAGCAAGCGACCCTAAAGAGCTCAATAACCGCCTAACAACTCACTGTATCGTTATTATGGTCGCTGTCGATGAGAATGGTAATCCGACTAAAGTGCCAGAGTGGATACCAGAGACGCCAGAAGACATCGAATTACGAGATTCGGCTATTCGCCTAATGAACATGCGAAAACAGATTGGTGAAGAGATGGAAGCTCACGTGAAGTACCTTAAGTAAGGTCCACCAGCTGCCCTCCCCCTACAAAACCTTATTACAATGCCAAGCGCCTGCTTGGCATTGATCTATTTGATACCTTCGTGCTCTACACAGCCAAATCCGCTGCACACCCAATACAGACGATAAGAGCGTGATACCCAGCCAAAGGTTGAAATGAATCGGCACTTGTTCACTGATTTATTTTGACTGTAATAAAGTCGTCATTTTGCTCTGATTAAATACCGCCAATCATAATAGATGCATTTGAATTTCTTGGAGCCACTCTTGAGCGTCATACGCCCCACTCTTAGCGAGTCTACACTGAACAATTTAAAGGCTGTTGAGTACCAATGGGTTAGAACTTTGTACGTCGAAGGCTACGACAGCAATGAAATCAACCACTATATCCAAACGTGTTTCGGTGGAGATCCGACATTTGCCGATCTATTTCGTCGCGTGGCACTCGATCAAGAAAGTATCTATGTGTTGTTGCAACACTTAGGTTGTGCTCCTTCTAGTAAAGAGTTCTAACTTCTAAGTCCCACCAAAAACCAGAAGCATAAATAAACCTACCTCCATAACCCTCATGAATGTCACTTGAATATTCTGTAACTACCTCTCGCTTACCCATACATTTTCAGTGCAATTTCAGGTTTTGTTGCATACAAATCATTGAAGTATCACGCATTGGAATATTCACAACATATCAATAGTACAACAGCCACTTATACTGAGTGTCTGATTTGTGAGACAAGTTCATTTCTACAAGTAACCAAAATGAAGTGGTCGGTATTTAGGAGAGAAGTAACTCGAAACTTTGGGTTTTAAAGTAGATATGAGCGCGATAGTTAACGAGTAACGCTGACACAAAAAACAAAAAGTAGCAGGCATAAAAAAACCCAAGTAAATACCTGGGTTAGAGTTACAAAAACCACTAATCATTAATAGCGTAAGGAACCTGATTAGTAGCCAGCTATGCGTAACCTGAGGGTTATTTTTATTACTGATCGGCGGCCAAACCAAATGATGTAATAAAAATGCCAATATAGAGCGACCTAACGGTCGCTCTTTTTCTTTCTTATAGAGTACAGCTTATCCTTTTACACCACCTGCCGTCAAACCGCCAACTAACCAACGTTGAGCAAGTAAGAACACGATAGTAATCGGAAGTGCTGATAGTACAGCCGCTGCCGCAAAGTCACCCCATAGGTAGTTCTGAGGGTATAGGTACTGCTGCATACCTACTGCTAGCGTGTAAGAGTTCACATCTGTAAGTAGGATAGACGCTACTGGCACCTCACCCACTGTCGCGATGAAAGATAGGATAAACACAACCGCTAGGATTGGTACAGACAGCGGTAGTAGAACCAGTCTGAATGCTTGCCAAGGCGTTGCACCATCAAGGGCTGCTGCCTCTTCCAGAGAGTTATCAATCGTTTCAAAGTAACCCTTAATCGTCCATACGTGCAGTGCAATACCACCAAGGTAAGAGAAGATTAGACCACCGTGTGTGTTCAAGCCTAAGAACGGAATGTATTGACCAAGTTTGTCAAACAGCGCGTAGATTGCTACTAGAGCCAATACTGCTGGGAACATTTGGAAAATCATCATCGCTTTCAGGATTGTGTTCTTACCTTTAAAGCGCATACGAGCGAACGCGTAAGCCGATGTCGTAGACAGTGTCACAATCAGAATCGATGTGATACCTGCAACCTTCACTGAGTTCCATAACCAAGTTAGCACAGGGAACGGAGGTGACGTTACCGAGCCATCTGCGTTCGTTACTGACATACCCAATGCTAACTTCCAGTGTTCCAATGATGGGTTATCTGGAATCAAACTACCGGTTGCGAAGTTACCTTCACGGAACGAGATCGCGATGATCATCAGTAGTGGGAAGATAATCATTGCCAAGAAGCACCACAACACTGCATGCGTTGCCCACACTCGGTATTTAAGGCCTTTACCTTGTACCATAGCCATTGTCGTGCTCCTTAATCTTGAGACAGTTTAGTGAAACGAAGGTTTAGTAACGCTAGTGCACCAACCAATAGGAAGATAAGCGTTGCGATAGCACTTGCTAGACCGAAGTCTTGACCGCCGCCGCCTTCGAATGCAATTCGGTACGTGTAGCTTACAAGCAAGTCTGTGTAACCCGCTGGCTCAGAAGTACCAATCATGTTCGGGCCACCGTTCGTCAATAGTTGAATCATTACGAAGTTGTTGAAGTTAAAGGCAAACGCTGCAATCAATAGCGGTGTAAGCGGTTTAATCATCAATGGGAACGTAATGCGCTTGAAGTTATCAAGGAAGTTCGCACCATCGATTGCTGACGCTTCGTATAAATCATCAGGAATCGCTTTAAGCAGACCCATACATAGAATCATCATGTAAGGGAAACCTAGCCATGTGTTAACCATCAACACCATGGTTTTCGCTAAGATAGGGTCTGAGAACCAGTTCGGGCTTAAGCCGAAGATATTCTCGAGCACCATGTTGATCTCACCAAAGCTTTGGTTGAATAGACCCTTAAAGATAAGAATCGAGATAAACGCGGGTACGGCGTAAGGCAGAATCAGTAGAACACGATAAATAGAACGACCTTTCAACTCTTCCCATTGCACGATGTTAGCCAATACAAGGCCGATAACTAGCGTGAACGCTACGGTACATACCGAGAAGATAACCGTCCAAATAAAGATGCTGATAAACGGTTCTTTAATGCCGTCATCTTTCCATACACGCTCAAAGTTATGCGTACCAATGCTAACCACGAAACCTGGAGAGATGGTATTACCCGTAAACTCACCATTTGCATCAACAGGCTGGTAGAAACCCACATCCATATTTGGCTTGAGAACTTCACCCGTTTCATTGTTGATTAACGTTTCTTCATCGTCTTGTAGCGTGTAAAGCGGAGCAACAGAAGCAAACTTACGTAAGCCACTCATGCGGATGTCACCACCGTCAGGTAGATTGAAATCAACACCACTGATTGCTGCTCGGTTTTGAATGATCGCTTTGATCTTCTCTTTTTCACCTTGCGCAGACTCAATAACAGATAGGTCCATCTCTGTTTCTGTCATATTGTCTAGAGAAAATACGTCAGTCGCTAACAGTTGATCGCCATCTTTTACAACGATCTGGTGACCGTCATCTGTCTTGTACAAAGTAAATGGGTAGCTCTCACCGCTTTGGAAAGAACGGTCTAAAAGAACGGTTTGAGTACGCTCTAGAGAAAGTTGGTTTTTCGCGCTGTAGTTAGTAAACGCAAGCCCTACGGTGTATGCCAATGGGAAAAGAATGAACAAGATCATTCCGGCAATACCTGGGTAAATATAACGGTGGGCGTAAGTTTTTTTACTACCAAAAATGTAAAGTGCCAAAGCCGTTAAGATCACTGTAAGCAGCGCAAAAGCGAGCTCACCGCGAGAATACATTAGAATTGTAGCGTAGCCGTTTATTAAGCCAACGCTACCAAGCAACCCCCATTTAATGAAGACGCTTTTACTGCCTGGAAGGCTTGATGGTGCTGGGATAGCATCTGTACCTTGAACTGACTGCATAGAGGAACCTGCTAGCGATATAGATAAAAAATAGAAAAGTAAGGAGAGGTTACCCTCTCCTTAAAAGGTAGTGCCTGGGTGTTACTTAACCATACGACCTTCAGCAGCTTTTAGTGCTTGGTCTACTGATTGACGGCCGTCAACTACGTTGCCGATCGCTTCTTCCATGCTGTACCAGAATGTTGTGAACTGAGGGATGTTAGGCATGATTTCACCGTTCATCGCGTTGTCCATTGTTGCTGCAATACGAGTATCGCTGTCTAGTTGACGTTGGAAAGAGTTAAGAGCAACAGCGCCTAGTGGCTTGTCGTCGTTCAGGCTCTTCATACCTTCATCTGTTAGTAGGTAGTTTTCCATGAACTCAACAGCTAGGTCGCGGTTTGGAGACGCAGTGCTGATACCACCTGCCCATACACCAACGAAAGGTTTAGACGCTTTACCGTTGAACTTAGGTAAAGTTGTTACGCCGTAATCTACGCCAGCTTTCTTGATGTTTTCCCAACCCCAAGGGCCGTTGATTGTCATTGCAACGTTACCTGCAACGAATTCAGACTCAGCTACTGAGTAATCCATGTCTGCAGAGATAACTTTGTCTTGTACCATCTTCTCGATGAAACCTAGAGACTTCTGAACACCATCAGTCGCTACGCCCGCATCTTTAATGTCGTAACCTTCTGCAGTCTGTTTGAATGCGTAACCGCCGTCAGCTGCAAGTAGAGGCCATGTGAAGTAAGCGCCGCCACGTAGAGGCCACATGATCGCTTTCTTGCCGTCTTTTTTAAGTTCAGCATCAAGTGCTGGGATTTCTTCCCAAGACTTAGGTGGGTTAGGAACAAGCGCTTTGTTATAAATTAGCGAAACTGACTCAACAGCAACAGGGTATGCGATTGTTTTACCTTCGTATGAAACAGCGTCCCATGCGAAGTCTACGATACCTTCTTTAGTTTCTTTAGAAGGTTTGATATCAACAAGAAGTCCCGCTTCTGCATAGCCGCCAAAACGGTCATGTGCGTAGAAGATCATGTCTGGGCCATCGCCAGCTGCTGCTACTTGAGGGAATTTCTCTTCTAGCTTGTCAGGGAAAGCGACGGTTACTTTAACACCAGTATCTTCTTCGAAGCGTTTACCTACTTCAGCCATGCCTTCATAAGCTTTGTCACCACCTACCCAGATTGTTAGTTGTCCTTCTTCGATAGCAGCATTTGCACCAAAAGAACCCAGAGCAACTATTGTACCTAGAGCTACAGCGCTTAGAGCGTTTTTCATGTGAATATCCTTTTTATATTTATACGTAGGGCACATCTACCAAGACGAGCCAGTTTTCGGAGGTTATGATCTGAGAAAACAGACCCTAGCTCATCATCCTAGCCACTACGCCCTAGCTATTATGGCTTAAATTCGTGATCGCCATCCGGTCAGATTAGAGACTGCAATCACAAAACGTATACTCATCGTGATCAACATCACCGTTACGCGGTGGATTTATTTGAACTGGATCGCCAATTATTAATAACCCCATTTATCTACTCCTCCCCTCCTACTCCCCCTAGTTAATTTTCCATTAGGAGGATGTACCCTTACGCCAATTCACCGAAACTGCATTCATCCAAGAGTGGATAGTAAGAACCCTTTACCGGCAAGTGTTATGCGTTGACGCATTATTCATTTAGTTGGCTTCACTGCCCGCTGGTGTCTTATATTAGCATCGAGCTAAATCTGTGATTGAATCACGGGGGAGGTTTAGCTGGATGTGGGGGAAATGGGCATCAGTTTGGCTATGACGGGTGGGCTTGGTTAAAGAAGCCAAGTCTCACCCACTTTTTTCTTACTCACTCAATACTTACCAATTCCTACAGTTACTGCTGACCCAAAAATTTCTTATAATGATAAGCAGTAAAACTTAAAATTTGATCGATCGAGGACAAGCTAGATGGCGAGTGTCACGTTAAAAAACGTTTATAAATCATATGGTGATGTACAGATTTCTAAGGACGTAACCTTAGACATCAACGAAGGTGAATTCGTAGTATTCGTTGGACCATCAGGTTGTGGTAAATCGACGCTATTACGTTGTATCGCAGGTCTAGAAGACATTACGTCTGGTGATTTGTACATTGGCGACCAACGCATGAATGACGTTGAACCGTCAAAGCGTGGCGTAGGTATGGTATTCCAGTCTTATGCGCTTTACCCTCACCTTAACCTATACGACAACATGTCTTTCGGTCTTAAGCTAGCAAACGCAAATAAAGCTGAGATCGACAAACGCGTTGAACATGCTGCAGAAATCCTTCAGCTTGGTCACCTTCTTGAGCGCCAACCTAAAGCGCTTTCTGGTGGTCAACGTCAACGTGTTGCGATTGGTCGTACTCTGGTTTCTCAACCAAACGTATTCCTACTTGATGAGCCTTTATCAAACCTAGATGCCGCGCTACGTGTTCAAATGCGTTCGCAAATCACCAAGCTACAGCGTCAACTGGGTTGTACCATGATCTACGTTACCCACGACCAAGTGGAAGCGATGACAATGGCGGATAAGATCGTTGTTCTGGATGGTGGTTATGTATCTCAAGTCGGTAAGCCGCTTGACCTTTACCACTACCCTCAAAACCGTTTCGTTGCTGGCTTTATTGGCTCACCGAAGATGAACTTCATGTCGGTACACATTGAACAAGCTGAAGCAGAACGCGTATTGGTACAACTTTCTAATGGCATGACTTTCTGGATCCCTGTTGATGGTACGACTGTCAATGCTGGCGATCGTATGTCTCTGGGTATTCGCCCTGAACACTTGATGTCTGCTGAATCAGGTGACGCGACGATTGAAGCTGACGTGATGATGGTAGAGAAACTAGGTAACGAAACTCAGGTTTACCTAAACCTTGAAAGTGCCGATGCTGATGTTATCTATCGCCAGCCAGACACGTTGAAAATCGAATCAGGTGACAAGTTGGCGATTGGTATTCCAGCGCACCGTTGTCACCTGTTCCACAGCGATGGCCGCGCATGTCGTCGTTTGTACAAAGAATACGGCACAGACTAATCGCTTAGCCTTTTAGGATATAACTTGCCCATATCGAATCCCTCTTACTCAGTAAGGGGGATTTTTTTATGTGCTGGATATTTTTATGTGTTGGATACGAGTTTCACTTACATTGAATAGTTCATGAGTCAGCCACTCGGTCTTTCGCTAGCGGCAATAAAAAAGGTCTAGCAAGCGCTAGACCTTTATCTGTTAGTTAGGCTATGAACCCAACCGCTAATATCACTTCTTTCAGACATGAAACCTGTCTAAATCAACTTAGTGAATTGGCGTATCATTCTGTTTGTTGAACTGGCCAAAATGCTTCTCTAACACTTCAGGAGTCAGTTTGCCTTCCGCTTCTAGTCGCTTGAACTCAGCAACAATTGCTTTTTGCTCTTCAAGTGATGGCAGTTTCACCTCAGGCTCATCGCCCATCTCTTGAGTCATCTGCTCTAGTTCTTTTTCAAAATCGCTCATGATACTTACCTAAATATTAAACCTAACGAGATTTTACTCATTTACGCCCTATGATGCTAGGGTGATTAAAAGCAAAGCCCGAAACCAGATCAAGCTAAAGGCAGTTAGAGGCAAATTAGCGCACTAATAAAAAGAGCCGGATTCACGATGAAATGACCCCAGCTCTTCGTCTATATCCCTTTCTAAGTCATGTTACAGCTTGAAAGAATTAAAGCTTAAATGAACCAACCATCTTATCTAGACGAGACGATAGATCACGAAGCTCTTGGCTCGCTTCAGCAAGTTGCTCAGCCGTGCCCGTTGTCACTTCGTTGATTGCGTTAATCTCTTCAATGTTCTGGTTGATGGTGTGAACTACGGTTGATTGCTCTTCCGTTGCCGTTGCCACTTGAGTGTTACGGTCTGTGATATCAACGATACGGTCTGAAATGCCACTCAGCACGTCTACCGCTTCATCCGAAGCCGATACACCTTCAAGGGTAATCACCTTACCCGCACTCATTGCCGTTACCGCATCTTTAGCATCGCTTTGCAGTTGGTTGATCATCTTTTGAATCTCTTCCGTTGAATCTGCGGTACGGCTTGCTAGGTTACGTACTTCATCCGCTACAACCGCAAAACCACGACCTTGCTCACCAGCACGGGCGGCTTCAATTGCAGCGTTTAATGCGAGTAAGTTAGTTTGCTCTGAAATATCACGAATAACACCCAGAATAGAACCGATGTCTTGAGTTGTAGAAGCCAGTTGCTCTACTACCTGACCCGTGCTTTCAATATCTTGCGCCAAACGACTGATCGCGTCTTTTGCTTTGTTCACCACAGAGCGGCCTACTTCCGTATTGCCTGAAGCTTGAGTTGCCGTTTCTGCTGCGGTTGCCGCGTTCGATGCAATCTCGCTGATGGTCATACCCATTTGGTTAATTGCAGCCACCACTTGAAGCGTTTGGTCGCGCTGTTCTTGGCTGTTGTCGTGGGTGATGTGGGCTTTGCTAGAAACACTCTCTGCCGCCACTTGAAGCGCTTGGCTTGTCGAACACACCTCTTTCATCGACTCGTGAATCTTTTCAATGAATCCGTTGAAGCCTTTTGAAAGCTGTGCAATTTCATCGTTGCCTTTCACTTCGATACGCTGTGCAAGGTCACCGTCGCCTTCACCTAAGTCGCCGAAACGCTTAGCCAAAAGCTTGATCGGTTGAGTAATGCTGTTCGCCAGAACTACGCCCATTAGGATAAAGACTAACGCCACAACCGCAGTCATGATCAGCATCTTCTGCGCAGTCGCATCAAGCTCAGCAAACACTTCACCGGTTGGTACCACACCAATAACGAACCAGTCCATTGAAGACACATACAAGCTCGCCACGAACAGCTCTTGGCCTTGGCTTTCTGTAGTAATCAGGTTGAAGCCCGACTTGTTCAGTAGTTGGCTTGCTTGAGGACCGTAAAGTTGTTGAAGTGAAGAGTCACTGCGAGAACGCTCGCGATGAATTTGAACATCACCTTGGCTATCGGTTAAGAAGACAAAACCGGTATTTTCAATCTTGAAACCGTTCAGCAGGTTAACCATGTCATCCATCGACTTTGATAGACCAGACATAGCCAAACCAGAAGGCTGTTGGTAGTTAGCAAACATCTTCACTTCGCCATTGGCTTCTTGGAACATGCTCACCATGGTCGGCTGTCCAGATTGCGTAAAGCCAAAGAACCAACCATCTTGCTGTTGGTTTAACTGACGTAGGAAGCCATTTTGGTTCCAGTAGTAAGCAGTTTGACGGTTCGCCACTGAGGCATCGTTCAACTGATACTGGTTACGAACATTGTTCAGCTGTTTCACCAGTTTATTTTCTAGTGCGGGATCGCGATCGGTCGATTCGATAGCATCAGAAATAAATTCATTTGAAGCAATTTGCTCCGCCGCTAGTAATAGCTGAGAGACTTCTCGGTCAATTTCACCATTGATTCGCTCTAGCATTCCTGGAAGTTCAATATCGATCAATCGATGACTTAATACATCTCTTGCTTGTTGTTGTGCCATTGCGCCGACAATCACTGTCGATGCAAGAACCGCAAAGGTAATTCCAAGTACAACTTTTTGCTTGATACTCAGAGAGTTAGTTTTAAACATATTTGGACCTTTAAAAAGAATCGCTCGTTATTGGTATACCCTGAACAGGACTTTTTTAGTGCACTCCAACAAGCAATGCACAATCTGAGTGATGTATCGGCCACAACCAATAAAACTAGAGACTTTCTTCTCAAAAAACTGCAAATATGATGTAACAACTGAATCGATTCCCCCTAATGCATCAATTATCAGTATAAATATGGCGCCTTTAATTATTCATTGCTGCTATCTGTTTTGCCAGTTTCACCTAGCTAACCCTTCAGAAATGAATGTATTCAACTTTCTTTCATTGATGATATCAATGCGGCGATAACCTATTTCAATCATGCCTTCTTTCGCCAGTTGCTGGAGAGAGCGACTTAGCGTTTGACGCGTACATCGCGATAGATGTGCCAGCTTATCTTGGGTATACAAAATGGGATTTAACTCGTTAGGCATACCATTCAAGCGACTGACCAATAGAAGTAACTTAGCGACACGAAATTCATTTTTTAGCAGCACGGACTCCGTCGTCCACTCCATCAAAAGTCGAAAACGAAAGCTGATTTCACGAATCGCTATTTTATAGAGTTCAGGATAACGATCTGCGATATCTCTCATTTTTGTCACCGGAATAGCCACGACAATCGCATCAGGAGAAGAATAGAAATTATGGTTGGTCGGTTGATCATCAAAGCACCCTATCCACGTCAGCCAACTGCTCGGACCTAGCATGGCAATGCACGCCTCATCACCACTTTCACTGTAACTCATCAGTTCGATATGCCCCTTAACCACAAGACGCATGGTATCAACCGAGGTATAGGCCGAATTCAGTAATGTCGGAATTCTATAGGCTTCTATTCTAGCGGCTTGGATAATCTCTTCGATCGCGTCCTGATCAAGCAGCGATAAGGTTGGATCCTCTGTTAATACTCGAACCAGCATAGAGTGCTGATCTTCCCGACTCATCGAGTGAACGACACTAGAATGTAAGATTTTACACATTGTTCTCAACTCGCTCCTGATAACTTGTTAATCAATTGTTACAGGTAAATTAACAATTAATCAAACATAACTATTAGGAAACACCACAAGGTCGTGAAACGAGGATTAAAAAATGCAAATGCCATGCGTAAATACATTGAGTCGTTGGCTCTTTAAAGGCTCTGTAGCAACAGTTTTAATTACCTGCGCTAGCTGGAGTTCTGTCTCAGCAGCTAATGATAAATTTGAAGGGATCCCAGGAGAAAGAACGTGTTTCTTCCGTTATGGTCCCGTCTCTGCTGACCCGTATATCAACGTTGCCTACCCCGATGCAGCAGTTAAGTATTGGGGATCAGCTTTTACTGTACCTGATGGTGCCAAGCTCAGGTTAGAAGGGCAATTCCCACATTCTCGCTACATGTCGTTCATTAGCTATGATGACCGTGGAAGACCGGTGCAATCTTTACCTGACTATATGATAAAACCTAGCCAAAGCAGCGTGAACCCTTTCAGAGAAGGCAGCCAGCGCGACAGCGTTCTTAGAAACTATCAAGTCAATATTCTCGACTCTCAACCAAAAACAGATTACACCGCAGGCCAAATACGTGATGGTTCTGAAATGGATGAACTGCATACGCCAAAATCTTCAGCTAATCAGCAGGTGATCATCTACCGTATCTACGCAAAAGACGAAAACAGTGATGGCACTGGGAATACAGCATTACCTCAGCCAGTCGTCACTCTAGCTTCAGGGAAGGAACTTCGCGGGCAAGAAGCGTGCGATTCTCTGCAAAGTACACAACCGTTAAAAGCTCAGTTAAATGCATTGGGGATCCCTGTAGAGAAATATCGAGAACTGGTATCGCAACCCAACAAGCCAGCAGGCTTCCCCGCGACCAACCCATCGACTTGGCACATTCAACTCGACCGAGAGAGCTTGTTAGGTATCTACACTGGGAAAATCAATCCTGAAGCTCGCCGTAGCACAGGTGGCTTCTACCCCAATCTTGATAACAATTACATTAGAACCGTCGTCAATCGCAAACATGGCCCTGTATTTGTCCTCAGAGCGAAAGCACCTGTGACGCCAAAAACTTTCCATGGCGTTAAAAAGATGACCAAAGGTGACCTTCGTTATTGGTCGGTCTGCTCGAATAAAGGCTTCGCTGTAACCAAAGTCAACGACTGCCTTTACGATGAAGCTATTCCGGTGGACAAAGACGGGTATTACACTGTCGCCGTGAGTCGCGCCGCCGACAGGCCACGTAACGCTTTTGCCCAATGTGGTGTAGGTTGGTTACCAATGGCAGACGATGGTGATGGCATTATTGATGAAGATGCATCGATTGTTCAAATCCGTCACATGCTCGCAGCGCCGGAGTTTAGCCACGCCATCCAAAACATCCAGCAAGATAAAGATATCGCCCCGGTGATGGGGGAATACTACCCAAGAACTTTCTACACCACGACCAACAACTTCGAGCTGATGATCCCTTGCTCGGGATAGTCCTCTCCAGCTGAATAACCAATTAATAAAACTATGAAATGGCAGGTTCCCCTCCTGCCATCTATGACCGAATACCATCAATTTTCTGAGGTTGCCATGCTACTTAAACTACTATCATTGTTGTCGCTCATGTCTTTTCTTATACCGGCACAAGCAGCGCAAACAGAAGAACTAAAACCAGAGCAAGAACAAATAGAAGACCTAGACGATCCTACCGCGCTGAGCTCGTTTCTGGGAATACGAACAGGGACCAATGGATATGGTGCCATCGCGCAATTTGGATTCAACAGCCCCGGCAGCGCATTGGGTCACAACAGCTTCATTCAATTTAAAGACGATTTTGAAACCGTACATCTACGCCACTTTTCGATCTATAAACAAAGTGGAACGGGGTTGTTTGTCGATATGCAGCGCAACAATGCCAATGCGATTCCCGTTAACCGAGCTTCTGTTGGCGCCATCCAGATAATCCCTATCTCAGATAAACTTAGGATTAACCCTGCCCTTCTATATGGCGAAACGTGGACAGACGATAAGCAAGCTCGAAAGATGCTGTTTCCAGATACATCGATTGTGACCTTGTATACCTTTATTCGCTGGCAAATCGCCGACGACTGGTTCGTCAACTTGGTGCCCCAATATACCTACAGCGTAAATGGACGAAAGATTCGCTTATTTGAACTCGTCACTCAAGTGGGTCACAACATTACTAAAGAAACGAGCATGGCGATAAATACCGATGAAGACGACAACTTTTGGTTAACACTAAAACACGCCTTTTAAGTCTGACGATGGTAAAACCGTTGAGCTTAACGTTACTTTCGCTAAACACTTGTAAATCTTTCCAATTTTGAAAAAATAAATTCCGCAAATGTACTGGAACTTTTTCCTATTAATAAGTGACCAATACTCAAAATAAGAATCAAATGGCCCCCAGAGAGTCCAAAAATGCATAAAAACAACTTCGAAATCCTTCAAAACTACTTAGAGTCTCAAATCATTGGTCAGCAAGAGCTCGTTAAGCAACTGATGATCGCCTTACTGGCAGATGGTCATATCCTTGTGGAAGGACATCCAGGGTTGGCAAAAACCCGCGCCGTAAAGTCGCTAGCTGACTGTGTTGAGGGTCACTTCCACCGCATTCAATTCACTCCCGATCTGTTACCTGCTGATTTGACGGGTACCGACATCTTCCGTCCTGAGACTGGGGAGTTCACTTTCCAATCAGGCCCGATTTTCAACTCGCTGATTCTAGCGGATGAGATCAACCGAGCTCCGGCGAAAGTTCAAGCGGCAATGCTGGAAGCAATGGCAGAGAAACAAGTAACTGCCGGTCGAAAAACCTATGCGCTGCCTGAGTTGTTCTTGGTAATGGCAACACAGAACCCAATTGAACAAGAAGGGACTTACCCGCTACCGGAAGCTCAGTTAGACCGATTCTTGCTTCACCTAGAGGTTGAATACCCAGATATGGAAAGCGAGCTTGAGATCTTACGACTCAACCGTGGTGAGGCTCAAGGTAACGAATCAGCTCAGCCACAACAGATATCTCAGCAAACGATCTTTGAAGCGCGCCAAGAAGTGCTCAACATTCACATGGCAGACACCATTGAGCAGTACATCATCAGACTGGTTATGGCGACTCGCCAACCTAAGCAATACAGTGACCAACTTGATCAATGGTTAGACATGGGTGTCAGCCCGCGTGCAACCATTGCGTTAGACCGTTGTGCCCGCGCTCACGCTTGGCTTGCAGGACGAGATTACGTCACGCCACAAGACGTTCAAGCGATGGCATTCCCTGTGTTACGCCACCGTCTACTGCGCAGCTACCACGCACAAGCTGAAGGTGTCACCGCAAACCAAGTGATCGCACACCTTATTTCATTGGTTGGCAGCGCATAGGGATACGCGCATGAATAATCAACTACCCAACCATAGTAACGGCGTCACGTTAAATCTGGATGAGCTGCTGCAATACAAAGCGCAGTCTGTTCGCTGGTTGCCTCCCGCCAAGAGCCTTTGGTCACAGCTTAACGGCCAACACGAGAGCAACCGTAAAGGTCGCGGGATGAATTTCTCTGAAGTTCGTCAATATCAAGCGGGAGATGACATTCGCAGCATTGATTGGCGTGTAACAGCCAGAACGGGCAAAGCGCATACCAAACTTTTCTCTGAAGAACGAGAACAGCCTGTCATTTTATTCTTGGATCTATCAAGCAGTATGATTTTCGGCTCAACCTTGTTGCTGAAATCGGTTCAACTTGCACACTTTGCTAGCCAACTGTGCTGGCTTACTGTGGCTCAAAAAGATCGAATTGGCGCGGTGATCGATACTGGCAAAGAGGTCATTGAGATTAAGCCAAGTGCAAGCAACCATGCTCCACTGCGTATTTTGCAAAAAGTCATAGAAATCAATAATGCAGCGCTGACTCATCACGACAATCATAATGACACAACCTTAGAGCATGGGCTGAAATCTCTGCACCAGCTTTGCCCTAAAGGAAGCGATATTATTATGCTCAGTGATTTTGTGCGCTACCAAGAAAGTGACTACTCACTTATCAGTCAAATTCGGAGGCACAACAGAGTACGTCTGGTGCATTTCTACGATCCGCTAGAGCAGGGTGAAACCGCCTATAAAGGTTCTAAACAGGTCACCGATGGTAGCAAAACTCAATGGTTTAATTTCTCTTCTAATAAAGAAAAGCAAAAGCTTAACCATGCTTTTTCGCTTAAGAAACAGCAGCTGCAACAGATGGGGCTGTCTCTCGCGATACCTTATAGCTCGCTGTCGAGTGCGCAGTCACTCATGAGCCAGATATCAGGAGCTCAGTCATGAAACAGCCCTTAGATTTAAGTCCGGTTATTGCGCCAGATGCACCGACTTGGTGGCCTTTGGCGTGGGGTTGGTGGGCAGTGGTTATCACAGCCATTGCCCTGATTGCTTTGGTGTTTTTCATTGTAAAACGTAGAAAAAACAATCAACAGGCGAAGCAAGAAGCACTGTCTTACTTTAGTAATAGTCAGTCCCAAGATGGCTTGTCTCCGAGCAAAGCTCAAGACATCGTTCGTCAAGCAGCACTGAGCTATTTCCCTCGTGAAAAAATTGCAGGTTTGTCTGGTGATGATTGGTTGAAGTTCTTAGATGCGCAATTGGCGAAGCCGTTATTTGTAGCAAAACAATCCCAGTGGCAACAAGCGCTCTATCAAGATGTAGCCCTTATGAACGACGAACAGAAAAAGGCTCAACAACAATTAGTTAATGATTGCGAAACTTGGCTTCGTAAAGCCCTTCCTCCTAAGCGAGGTCTTTATGAGTGATTTTCTAAGCCCTATGTTTCTAAGCGGGGACTTGCTAAACATCGAGTTCGTTTGGTGGTGGATGTTCTTCATCGCGCCACTGCCGTTGCTCGTTTACTTGTTCTCACCAAAGTCAGAATCAAGCCATGTCCTAAGGCTTCCATTTCTGCCAGAAGACAGCAATACCAAAACACCGAGCAGTCGCTTACCAAAGGCGTTGTCCGTGATTATCTGGCTTCTGCTGGTTACGGCGAGCGCACGCCCTGTATGGTATGGCGAACCGGTGGAGTTTCAGCCGAAGCATCGTGATTTAATGTTAGTTGTCGACCTCTCCTATTCGATGAGCCAAGAAGACATGCAGTTCAATGGCGAATACATCGACCGCTTGTCGGCGGTGAAACGCGTATTGAGTGACTTTATTGAGCGACGAAAAGGCGACCGAGTTGGACTGGTGTTATTTGCTGATCACGCCTACTTGCAGACCCCGCTTACGCTAGATAGAGATACGCTTTCACAACAGCTCAATCAAGCGGTGTTAAAGCTGATTGGTACTCAAACAGCGATTGGTGATGGTATTGGTCTTGCCACCAAAACCTTTGTCGATAGCGATGCGCCCCAACGTGTAATGATTCTACTCAGCGACGGCAGTAATACCGCCGGGGTATTAGACCCATTAGAAGCGGCGGATATTGCAAAGAAATACGACGCAACGATTTACACCGTGGGTGTCGGTGCAGGCGAGATGATGGTCAAAGAGTTCTTCATGACGCGCAAAGTCAATACTGCTCAAGACTTGGATGAACGTACACTAATAGAAATTGCCAAACGCACCGGCGGTCAGTACTTCCGAGCGCGTGACAGCAAAGAGTTAGCGACGATTTACGACACCATTAACCAGTTAGAGCCCGTGACGAACGCCACTAAGATCTGGCGACCGCAACAAGAGTGGTTTGTATGGCCACTGTCGGCGGCAATGTTCTTCGCATTTATGCTGTTAGCCATTAGGAGAAACAATGTCTAACTTTACTTTTATCTACCCATATTGGTTCTTGGCGCTTGCCGTGCTGCCCGCTATTTGGTGGCTGAGCAAGACACAGTCCAAACAAGGATTACTCGCGTCACACATCGCCCGTTACTTGGCGCCAGAATCAAGCAAGCCATCGAAAAATCGCAGTACTTACTTCGGTATTTGGTGGCTGGTCGGCGTTATTGCGTTAGCTGGGCCAAGCTTCGAGAAAAACGAACAACCAAGCTTTGAAAAAACGCAGGCACGAGTTGTGATCATGGACATGTCGATGTCAATGTATGCCACCGATATTAAGCCGAATCGCTTAACTCAAGCGCGATACAAGGCTCTTGATCTGCTTTCATTATGGAAGGAAGGGCTAACAGGCATGGTGGCGTATGCTGGGGATGCTTACACCATTAGCCCGCTAACGTCAGACATCAACACCATCAAAAACCTAGTGCCTAACCTATCGCCAGATATCATGCCTTATCAAGGTGGTGATGCCGCATCAGCCGTTAAGCTTGCGATTGATATGATGACTCGCGCGAAGATCTACCAAGGTGATTTGGTATTGATTGCTGATGACATCGATGACCAAGAGAAGAAGCAGATCGACTCCCTACTCTCTTGCAACGATTGGACATTGTCGATTCTAGCTGTAGGGAGTGAAAACGGTGCGCCAATCTCGTTACCTACGGGGTCGATGCTGCAAAGCGACTCAGGACAAGCCGTGGTGGCAAGAACCAACTTGAAGAACATGCGCGAGCTTACACGCAGCTATGGTGGCACGTTCACTGAAGTTCAATTTGATAACTCAGATGTTGAACACATCGCGAGCTACCTCGACCGCGTTGCAACAACATCGGAAGTAACCAAGACCAAGAACTCACTCAACACCAGAGTGAACAACGGTTTCTGGTTACTGCCTTTGCTATTACTTCCGGCACTTGGATTATTCAGGAAAGGGGTTATTTGGTGTGCCTTAGCTGGAGTTATCTCTTTTAGCCAACCAAATACTGCGTTTGCGAACCCGTGGAAAACCAATGATCAAGTAGGCTATCAGCTGTATCAGGACGAGGACTTCCAACAAGCTGCTGAACAGTTCACCCAACAAGAGTGGAAAGGCATTGCTCAATACAAAGCCGGTGATTTCGAAGCCGCAGAGCAGACGCTGCAAGAGCTTTCTAGTGAAGATGCTCGCTACAACCTTGCTAACGCTCAAGCCCAACAAGGTAAGTACGACCAAGCGATCCAAGAGTATCAACGTATTCTTGAAAGCAACCCTGAACATGCTTATGCGAAGAAGAACCTAGAGATTGTCGAACAGGCTCAGAAGCAACAGCAACAGCAACAGCAACAGCAACAGCAAGGCGATTCTGACTCCAAAGACCAGAATGACCAAAATCAGCAAGGTCAGCAAGGT
>NZ_JBFRNU010000063.1:0-40275 GCF_041471145.1 Vibrio sp. 10N.261.54.A5
ATCCGCGATGAACCTTTTTATTTACTTAGCGTTTTATGTAGCTAAGCTTAGACTTTCTTGAAGATGATAGAGGTGTTGATTCCACCAAAAGCAAAGTTGTTGCTCATCAAGTATTCAACATCCAATTCGCGACCTGAGCCCGTGATGTAATCGAGCTTGCCGCACTGTTCATCGACATTCTTAAGGTTTAGGGTTGGGCTGAACCAACCGCTATGCATCATCTCTAGGCTGAGCCACGCTTCAATTGCACCACATGCACCAAGCGTATGGCCAAAGTAACTCTTAAGAGAGCTGATTGGTACTTCACCAAAGATATTCGCTGTCGCGTTACTCTCTGCAATATCACCTTTTTCAGTCGCAGTACCGTGCGCAGAAACATAGCCAATCTTCTCAGCTGGAAGTTGTGCGTCTCTCAATGCTTTCTCCATACAGATTTGCATGGTTTCCATCTGAGGTTGAGTCACATGAGCCGCATCACAGTTGCTCGCAAAACCTATGATTTCTGCGTAGATCTTTGCGCCACGAGCAACAGCATGTTCGTACTCTTCAAGGATCAGGGTTCCAGCGCCTTCGCCGATAACCAAGCCATCACGCTCGCTGTCGTATGGGCTAGGGGATTTCTTGGGTGTGTCGTTTTTTAAACTGGTAGCGAAAAGGGTATCGAAAACGGCAGACTCAGTTGGGCATAACTCTTCACCACCACCGGCAACCATTACGGTTTGGTAACCATGCTTGATCGCTTCATAGGCGTAACCAATGGCTTGGCTTCCTGAAGTACAGGCGCTGCTGGTGGGAATCACGCGGCCACGCAGACCAAAGAACAGACCTACGTTTACCGCGGCTGTGTGTGGCATCATTTGAACGTAAGTGGTTGCTGTGATTGCTCGTGTCGACTTCTCGTTCAGCATTACTCCGAAAGCACCAACCGCATCGGTACTGCCAGTTGAAGAGCCGTAAGCGATACCAGTTTCGCCATTGGTCAATACATCGTGACCAATTAAGCCGGCTTGCTCCAATGCATTCTCAGTCGCAACGGTAGCTAGGCGTGATACACGGCCCATGCCACGCACTTGCTTACGCTTGTAGTGTTTAGGCAGTTGGAAGTCATCAATAGGCGCGGCAAGTTTTGTGTTGAGACCATCATATTGCTCGAAGCTTGGCATATATTGAGTCGCATTTTCACAGGCCTTTAGCTTAGGCTCTATCTGTTGCCAGTCGTTACCAAAAGCAGTAACACCAGACATTCCAGTTACAACAACGCGGCGGGTCATACTAAGCCTCCATTTACTGAAATCACTTGGCGAGTTACGTAGCCTGCAATATCAGACATTAGGTAGCTGACTAGGCCGGCTACTTCTTCCGGCTCACCCATACGGCGCAGTGGTACTTGAGGAAGTGCATGATCTTTCACGTGCTCGTCAACCATACCTGTGTCAATTAAGCCAGGAGCGACACAGTTTACCGTGATCTTGCGTTTTGCGAGTTCTAGAGCAAGAGACTTAGTTGCGCCAATCACCCCCGCTTTTGCTGCAGCATAGTTAGTTTGACCACGGTTACCCATAATGCCGGATACCGACGCTAGAGTGACGATACGGCCACCTTTACGCTTTTGAACCATAGGCATTACACAAGGGTGAAGTACGTTGTAGAAGCTATCTAGGTTGGTATGGATCACACCATCCCACTCTTCTTCCGTCATCGCGGGGAATGCAGTGTCACGAGTAATGCCCGCGTTGTTCACTACACCATAGTAAGCACCATGTTCAGCGATATCAGACTCAAGCTTTTCGCGACACTCGCTTCGTTTGCTGATATCAAATTGAATAAGACGTCCAGCGCCACCCAGTTCGGTGATCGACTTTAGCGTCTCTTCAGCACCTTGCTTGTCACCCATGTAATGAACGGCGATTTCAAACCCGTCTTTCGCGAGTTGAATAGCGATCGCTTTACCAATACCTTTACTGGCACCAGTGACTAAAACCTGACGGCTCATGATGGGCTCCTAGTTTTCATTTCTTGTAATTTTTGTTCGGTCGGCACGTAGACGTTGAGTTGGCATTGAGCCACTAACTCACCTCGGTCTTCGACTCTTGCGGTAAACACAGCCATACCGCTGTCTTCCATCATCTGTTCGGCGTAGATATCAAGGGTCTGACCTTGAGTAAACTCATCACACAGTGATTTATAGCGACGAGAGCCGAGTAAGAATCCGATTGGGGGCGTGGTGCCGTTTTTAAGTGCGTGATATCCAGACCATGCCGCTACAGACTGCGCCATAAACTCGATTCCAACATATGCTGGTACCGTTTGAGATTCGGCGTCAAAGAACAGATTATGGTCACCAATATCGACCTGACAGTGGATCGACAACGCCTCTACGCTGATAGCACGATCGATTAATATCATCGGATCATCGTGAGGGAGAAGTTGGTCTACAGAAGGGATATCAGTCATTTACTACACCAAAAATCAGGCTAATGTTGTTGCCACCAAAAGCAAACGAGTTGCTTAAGATGTTCTTTGCTTTAAGTTTCTGTGAACAGTTTACCAAATCAATCTCAATATCTTCAGCTTTATCCTGACATTTTTGTAAGGGAAGCGGTAAGTCATATTTCAAAATATGCCACGCAATTGCAGCCTCAATCGCACTTGCTGCGCCTAGAGTATGCCCGGTCAGCGGTTTGGTAGAACTGACGGGAACCTTGTTTGCAAAAATACGATAAATGGCTTTGCTTTCCATTGAATCATTGAGTGGCGTTGCGGTGCCATGGGCATTGATATAACCGATCTCTTCTGCTTGTAATTCAGCAGAATCTAACGCTTTTCTCATCGCTTCTTCCGCGCCATTTCCTTCTGGGTGGGGCGCTGAAATATGGTGTGCGTCGGAGCTGTCACCACAGCCTAATAGGGCAATGTTTGACGTGCCTTGCGTTGTCTTAACTCTGGTTGGGATGGTCTTGCTGAGCAACATAAACGCCGCTGCTTCTCCGATGTTGATGCCATCACGAGAGGCGCTAAACGGCTTACAATGTGTTGTTGAGAGTGCTTCTAGGCCATGGAAACCATTCAGCGTTAGCTTACACAAAGTATCGACGCCGCCTACTAGCACTGCATCTGCCATTCCAGAATCTAACAAACGTTGAGCGGTAAGAAATACGCGGCCGCTGGATGAACAGGCGGTCGAGATCGCGTAGCTCGGGCCGGTTAATGAGCAGTATTGGCTAACGAACTCGGAAGTGTTCCCTAGCTCTTGTTTTGAGTAGTGATAATGCTCGGGAAAAGAACCTTGGTCGAGTTTGTGCTTAAAAGCGGCCTCACCGTCCGATATCCCAGAGGTGCTGGTGCCGATAACTACGGCAACGCGCTCGGCGCCAAATTGTAATTTTGCTTGCTCAATAGAATCTTTGATTTGATTAAGAGCCGATAATGCCAGTTGATTGTTGCGAGTGGCGTATTGCGCGAGAGTGGATGGAATCTCTGGCAGTTCACTCGCGATTTTGCCAACGACAGTGTGCTTACCGTCGTTGAGCGTATCGCTTACTTCAACCATGTTTGGTTCACGCTCGCCTTTGAGACAGCCATGAATGTCAGCAATACTTGAGCCTAGCGCTGAGTGGAAACCACAGTCTTGGATATAAATAGGCATAGTGTTTAGCTCTTACTTGGGTTAGCGACAATCGTTGAGTTCAACGTTTGTATGGTGATGGTGTAGCCTTGGATCAGATGCTTGAAAACAATCTCTCCAGAGATCTTTGGTTCGCCGACTTTTACTTGGTATTCAATACGAATGATGGCTTGCTGGTTGTCGTCAAAAACGGTTCTTGTTTTGTCGGTATCGACTAGGTGCCAACCTATGTTTTGTAAAGGTTGAGCCCAGGCTTCAGCCGGCCATAGGGTCAACATTAAATTGAATAGCACCTGTTCGGGCTGTGGCAAAGTTGCGCCAAGCCCAGACAAAACCTGCGTATCAATCACTTGATTTTGGTATTGCAGTGATAAGATGCGAGTACCCCAAGAAGAAAAACCAGCCAAAACCACTTTATCCGCTGTCACTTCGACTTGAACGGGAAGTTGCTGCGTGTCGGTTTCCCACGTAGCGCTGATGAGCTGACTGGCCGTGAGGGAGTATCCCAGTTCAGCTGGTAATGGTAGTGCTAGCTCAGTGTCATTGTTGATAGACACACTCGCGCCTGTAGGTTGCTGAGAAACCATCGAGCATGCACTGAGCAGAATACCCACTAGCGTGGCGAAGGTTACCTTTAATGTCTTGATCATCTAAAAGCCTCTCGAGAGATTGGTCGTTCTACGCTTTTGCCACTGTTGATCGCGAGTGGAGAAAGTAGCCAAGCGACAAAAATCCCTGTCAGAACCGTCACCCCGAAGCTATGAATAGCGTGAGTCTGACTCAGCGACAGTAAGCCAAACGAAAGCAGCGTCGTGAGGCCGGATAAACTAATAGCGAGCAAGGTACTGAGCGATTTTTTCTGTTCGGCAAAGAATAAGGTGTAGTCGATGCCAATCCCTAAAATCAGAATCAAGCCTAGCAGATTAAACAGGTTCAATGTTGAACCTAAAATGCCCGTGACCGCTAAACCAGCGACTCCGGCAATTAATGAAGGCAACAGCATTAATAGGCTTTGCTTCACACCGTAGCGCCAACCTAACACCATTCCAATAGCGGCCAAAGCTATCAATAATAGCTCGGTGATCTTGACTCTATATTCCGCAAATAGAGCGGAGATTTCATCGGCTTTATTGAGGTATTTAACACCTTGCTGCTGAGCAAAGCTTGAATCAAACCATTGAGAGAACAGTTCTGAATTTGTGACGTCTTTGATCAAAATGACTGACGCTGCTTGTCCGTCTATCGGCTTTAACCAAAGTGGTCGAACAGGTTCTGACACTGGTGATTCTAAAAATCCAGATACCGTGATTGCTTCGAACTTAGGTAATTCTGGAAAGCTAGGCCAACCAAGCGTGTTCTGTAAGATATGGCTTTGCTGGCTGTAGAGTTGTTCAACCAATTGATAGTTATCATGTTGTTCTTGTTTGCTTAACAATTGTTGGTTGATGCTGCGATATCCGGAGATACCTTGGCTATCGACCAAAGAATCTAAGCTCGTGGTGATCTCAGCCAGTTTTTTTAGCAGTTTTTGGTCGCTCTTGGCGGTCACCAGCAGCATATTTTGACCGCTGCCTAATCCTGAGATATCAGTAATGGCTTGCTCTTGCTGTTTGAGTTGATCTGGCATCGCTTGAAGTTGACGAATATCGTCGTCGTAGCGAATTTGGCTGAGTGATATCAAACTAACGACAGTCACTATTAATGGTAAGCCAATTCTAAATTTTTGGTTGCTCCAGAGGCTTAACCAAGTATGCCAAAGCTTCGATAAGGGAAGAGGTCGTTCTTGGCTTGGTTTTGCCGCTAAAACCGGATACCAACACACCACACTGGCGTAAGCTGCGATCAGTCCAATCGACGAAAAAAGAGCAAGTTGCTGTAAACCTGGGAAAGGTGCCACCAACAGACCTAGGTAGCCAATCAAGCTGGTGATCAGACCCAAGGTGATCGCAACGATAATATGTTTCAACCCTTTGTCGCTTCGCCATAGATTACCAGCCGCCAAACGATCGGTTAGGTAATGGAAAGAGTAGTCGATGGATACGCCAATTAAGCTGGCACCGAACACCAAACTAAACAGGTGAACCTTGCCGAAGATAGCGACGGTGCTTGCCAACGCAACCAACAATCCAGTACTGATGGAAAGTAAGGATAAGGCAAGTGGTAGGGCACTACGAAACGTCAGCCACACCAATAAAATTACACCTGCCAATGAGCCCAAACCAATGGTACTGATTTCTGATTTCGCGCTTTCGGTACCGTAATTGGCGTAGAACACCACACCGGTATGCTGCACTTTGACACCAAACTGCTTTTCGAGCTTGCGCTCAATTGAATCAAGACCTGGAAGTTGCTCTTGAATCGCCAAACTATAAGGCGAACCCGCCAGAGTCGCCGTCACCAAAATATGAGTTTGCTCATTAGATTGAGCGGTGAGATAGCCCTCTTTTAGAACAAAGTTACTTGATTGAACGCCAACAGCACTGATGTAGTCGCGAAATAACAAGAATGGGTCGAGAGATAGCTCTGCTGCAGTGACGCCTGAGAACGGATTGTACAGAGACTGAATGACATATTGAGCTCGCGAATCCGGCGAGTGTGTCAGCGTCTCTTTTTGTTGTTGAGTTAGAAGTTGAGCTCGGTGACGAAAATAGAAATCGCTCCATTGGCTTTGCGTGCTGGCGTTGATCTTGCCTTGAACTTGCTTAAACAGAGTTGGCTGATTTGAGAAAGATCTTTGGTTGAGGGCTTTTTCAAAAGCGTCAGTCGCTGTCATGGCTTGTTCGATGGCGGAGGCACTTATGATAAACACCACTTGCTCGCTCATCGAGCTGGATATCTGCTGAAAGGCTTGTTCTACCATGGGGTCTTGCTGGTTTTCAGGCAGCAATTTCATGATGTTGCTTTCAATGGGTACTGACGAAGAAAAAGCGAATTGTTTGATCAACAATCCGCTAAACAGTATTACGACAACAAGCCAAGCAAGGGCTAGGCTAGAATTGGAATTGTTGCGCTTCAGCATCTGATAATACTTCCGGTAGATGGCTTAACTGGCTAAATTCGATCACTGTGCTGTCCCCACGAACTTCTCTAAGTTCGATACGTTCAATGTCACCTTGTCCTTGCAGTGTGATAGCTTCAAACACCGCGTTCATTGGCGCATTCTTTGGCTTTAGAGTGAGTGTCCATCGTGTGTCTTGTGAACTTGAGTTTGCACTTTCATCAGAATTTTTCGCAGTCGCTGGTTCAAATGACAGTGAGAATTGCTCTTGAAGTTTTTGCGTGTCCCCGTGAAACACCGACAGGAATATATGGCTGA
Source organism: Vibrio sp. 10N.261.54.A5 (assembly GCF_041471145.1). Lineage (NCBI taxonomy): Bacteria > Pseudomonadati > Pseudomonadota > Gammaproteobacteria > Vibrionales > Vibrionaceae > Vibrio > Vibrio sp. 10N.261.54.A5. Next base: position 6,942 of record NZ_JBFRNU010000063.1, read on the forward strand.
AATAAAATGCCATTGGGTTTTCTTTATCGGTGATGATCTTAGCGGGTTGATCGGCAAACCTTTGGCTCAGTTTGTTATCCGTGAGCACTAAGCTCACAGGAAAGGGGGTCGCTTGTGTCCAAAGCAAACCATTCGACTTGTCTAACAGGAAAGTACCTTGTGATGTTAGAGGTTGGGCGAACATTTCCATGTTGCGCGTTTGAGTGAACTGACCACGAACGATACTATTTTCGCTGAGCACCGTCTGCAGCTCTGAAATAGAACTGACAGCAGCAGAGTTTTCTTTGGCGCTTACAAGGCCGCTTGCCATCATCGCAGTAAGTCCAATTAGCGCGATATTGATGTATTTGCGGCTGCGTTTAAACAGATTCATGATTCACCTGCTGTGGGCTAGTGGCCTGAGATTGATGCCCATTGGCTAGAGGTAAGCAACCAAACTGGTGCCAGTGTTCGATTTTATCGGTAAATACTTTTGGCGAAGCGAAGCACATCTCTTGTTCATCGATGGTTACCGCAACCTGCATAGTGTGAGCGCGTGTCATACGAGCACCTGTGTTGGCATCGTGAATCTCGTAGTCAACGCGCAGACGGTTTTCCCACTCGGTTAACTTAGCCGATACTTTGATCTGGTGATTGAAAGGTATCGCCTTAATGTATTTCACGCGTGTATCGATGATCGGCCACATGTAGCCCGAATCCTTCATCTCATGGTAGTTATACTCAATCTTATCCATCATGATACGTCTTACTTCTTCAAAGAATCGGAAGTAGTTGCCGTGATAGATCACGCCCATCGGGTCGGCATCTTGGAATGAGGTGATAAGCGTCACCTCAGATTGTAATGGATGAAGGATTTCAGACATAAATCGCTCTCAACAATATTGCGTAAAGGGTTAGCCAACTTTATGAGGTTGGCTACTCTATGAGGTTAGCTACTCTATGAGTAAAGTGACCAGTGCTGACTTTGAATACGATCAATGAAGTGGCGTAGATCGCCTTCAAGTGGTCGATCTTCTACGATAAATTCAAACTCTTTGAGTACTTCGTCTCGAATGTGCTTTAGGTTTTCACTCATGTGGTGCTCATCAAGCTCATTGTGGCGTTTACGAAGCTCAAGCGCTTGTGTTCCCGCCAGAAGTGACGCTGCCGCTACTTGTTCAGTCAGTTCAAGAACGCGCAAGCAGTCACGAGCCGCAATGGTACCCATGCTGACTTTGTCTTGGTTGTGACACTCGGTTGAACGAGAGAATACGCTTGCTGGCATGGTGTGTTTCAATGCTTCTGCTGTCCAAGCTGAAACGCCGATCTGTACCGCTTTGAAGCCATGGTTAATTGGTTTACGTTCGCCTTCAGCACCGGTTAGGTTAAATGGCAGACCGTTGTTGAACTTGTAATCCATCAGCTGTGCCATTTGACGATCAAGCAGATCTGCAAGGTTAGCTACCGCTGTTTTTAGCGTATCCATCGCCATTGCGATATGACCACCGTAGAAGTGTCCACCATGCAGTACACGCTCATTGTCGCCATCGATAATTGGGTTGTCGTTAGCGCTGTTGAGCTCGTTTTCGATCATTTGGCGTAGCCAAGGTAGAGAGTCTTGAACCACACCGATAACGTGCGGAGCACAACGCAATGAGTAACGATCTTGCAGACGGTCACTGTTGCGAGGTGGGCGATCCGCTTGCAGATCGTCACGTAACCATGCTGCAATTTGTTGTTGGCCTGGGTGAGGCTTCACTGCGAACAGTGCTTCGTCGAAGTGGAAGTCGTTGCCCTGCATCCCTACAGACACCATTGCTGTAATTTTTGTTGATAGCTGAGCTAGGTATTCCGCACGTTTGTAGGCGATACAAGCTAATGCTGTCATTACCGAAGTGCCATTCATCAATGCCAAGCCTTCTTTTGGCTTTAGTTTGATAGGGTTAATGCCTAGTTCTTTATAAACATCACTGGTTGGGCGTACTTCACCTTTATAGATAACATCACGCTCACCGATCAGTGCTGCAGCTAGATAAGATAGAGGCGTTAGATCGCCACTAGCACCGACAGAGCCTTCTTGAGGAATACGCGGTGAGATATCTTGGTTGATGAGAGTGACGATCTGATTGAGAAGATCGTGAGTCACACCAGACACACCTTGTGACAATGAACAAAGACGTGTCGCTAATACAGCACGAGCTTGCTCATGAGACAGTATTTCGCCTAATCCACAGCCGTGAAAGCGCGTTAGATGCAGTGGCAGTTCGTCAACTAGGTTCGGCGGAATTGCAACGGTACATGAATCACCGTAGCCAGTGGTTACGCCATAGATCACGCCTTCTTCTTTTAATAGACGTTCTAAAAAAGCGACACCGAGGTCGATCTTAGATGTGAACTCATTACTTGAGTTCATCGAGGCTTTTGCGCCTTGTGAAATAGCGACAACATCCTCAATCGTGAGGCGTTCGGCACCAAAAGTGATGCTATTTGGATTCTTTTTCGTCATGGTGCTGGTTGCTCAATGTCCAAAAGTTAAAAAAGTTGTACCACTGAAGCGGTGCTTGCAGTGTGTAGTGCTGAAGTCGGTCTGCGTATTTCTGCACGACTTGCTGTAAAGATTGTTCGCGAGTCTTTCTTGGTAGCTCGATTTTGTCGCTAAAATGCTCGAAATAGACATTAAAATGCGGCTTAGATTGTGAGTCGTCACGTAGGCCAAACAGTAAAAATACGGGTGCTTTTAGCACAGAGGCTAACATAAATGGACCTTGAGGGAATGGAGCTTCCTTACCTAAGAACTCAGCCCATACTGAGCGGCTCTCTTTGCTGGTGGAAGTTCTATCGCCAACAATTACGATCCATTCTCCTTGCTCCAACTTCTGTTGTAATAAGATAGCCGTATCTGGCCCCATTGATGTCACTTGAATCAGGTTTAAATCAGACTGCGGGTTAACTGCTTTCATTACTGAATTAAAACGTTCAGCGTGCTCAGTGAAAACCAGAGCGTTGATTTTAATGTTCGAGTGTCTGCGACCCAAAGCTCGGCACAGCTCAATATTGCCAAGGTGAGATCCAAGGATTAGCACACCTTGCTTATTTGCCACCATGCTCTCGAACTGGTCTTGGCCATGAATAGTCAGGTTATCTGCCGAGAAATCACCTTTCCATGCCGCGAGCTTGTCGAGCATCGTATGGCCAAATGAAAGCAGATGGTTGTAACTGGTTAGTTCTCCGGGGAGCTCAATATTTTGCTGTTCCGCATAGGCTTTTAATTGGAATAGATATTGTTCGGAAGCGTTTCGCGCACGCTGGCCCGTCAAGTGGTAGTAACGCATCACACCACGCAGAATGAGGTTGAACACACCGCGACCTAACAAGGTATAAATGGCTAATAACAGCTTAATGCCTAATACTGTGCCGCGTTCTTGAGTGCGGGACCAGTGTGGTTGTTCAGAAGCTTGCGGCTCTGAATCAGTCGATAAATTTGGGTTATTATCAGCTGAATCGGATTTGAAATGGCGAGCAATCAGTTTTGGTGCTCTTGGTAGCATGCCGAAGAATAGACGTGTATGCATCCAACTGATTTTGACGTTATCCCACAACGCATCGAAATGAGAGATGCCGTTCTCAGGATAGATAACGCGCGTTTCAACGAAGTCTATGTCGCAACCTTCCCAATACAGGCGAACCAAAATCTCGATATCGAAGTCCATTCTCGAACCAACATCGTACTTATTCAACACAGTTTGAGTTTGGTTGATAGGATACGCTCTAAAGCCACACATGCTGTCTTTAATTGATAAAGAAAGGGTTTCTATCCATACCCAGATATGTGTCGCGTAGCGCCCATAGAGCCTTGCTTTGGGTACGCTGTCGTCGTAGATAGGCTGGCCTGATATCAGACGTTGTGGCTTAGCTTGTGAGGCCTCAATCAATGTTGGCAAGGCTTCCAGGTCGTGTTGCCCATCAGCATCTATCTGAATAGCGTGGCTAAAGCCTAGTTGCTGCGCTCGCTTGATGCCAGCCTTTACTGCGCCGCCTTTGCCTTGATTCTGTTCAAGCGTCACCAAAGTCACGTGTGAGTTTTCCGCTAGAGGAGTCAGAAACTGTTTGGTCGCGAGCTCACTGCCATCGTCAACGATGATGATCGGCAACTCAAAATGATGGAGTGACGACACCACTTCAGGCATGGTTACGCCATGGTTAAAGCACGGGATAAGGAAGCAAGCATTATAGCTGCTTTCTTTTGTTTGGTGCTGAGAAGTAGCCTCGACGGGAGTGCTATTCACTTTTCTCTCCCAGCTTCATTTTGCCTGAAGAGTGGGTCTGTTCACCGCTGTTTGAGGTGTAACTGAAGCTCAGCTTATTTTTGTCAGCATCCCATTTGAGTGATAGCTGAATTGTAGCGTCAGGCAGGATAGGCTCTTGGAACTTGATGACTTCCATGCCTTTAAAGAAACCAGGGACGTTTAGCTCTTGGACAGCGTAATGAAGTGCCCAATCAATTTGTGTGACGCCCGGTAGAATTGGGAAGCTCTTGAAGTGTCCCTTAAAATCGGTGATATCTCCGCTAACATTAAGTGTCAGGGTCGATTCATTTTCTACAGTGTCTACCGCAATGACGGTTGGTTTTCTATTATCCATAGGGCGTGCTTAGAATCCTTGGGCAAATATTGGTTCTTTGACAAAAATATAAAAAGATAATCTCAGTGTAAAATACGATCAGCGTTTTCTATGATTTTATTAGCTGTTCTATGTGAGATGTTAATCGCTTACCTTGGCTGTTGAGGGGAATCTCATCGACAACACGGTACTTTCTTGGGATAGCGATTGGCTCTAACCACTTTCTTAGCTCTGTGCGCAGCATCAGCCAGAATTTACCTTTACTCATAGTTGATAGAGTGGCTTGGCCTTCATCTGATAATACCAAAACCGACGCCAAGATTAAGCGTTCAGGCTCTTCAAATGGAATCACCACGCATTCACTTATCCAAGGCAGTTGCTCTAGTCGTTTTTCGACTTCAACCAGTGATACTCGTTTTTCTTCTATCTTGATCACTCGGTCGGTCCGGCCTTTCAATACAAATTGATTATCCGAGACCATTTCGCACTCATCGGCGGTTTGATACCAGTTGTTTTTGTCGATGTACGGCGACAATAACTTAATGCAACTCTCACTGTTGAGACTAGCCTCAATACAGTCAAAAAGTTGCCAAGGGGTTTGAGCGCTCTCTTGTTGGCGAAAGGCGATGCCACCGGTCTCTGTGCTGCCAAATACCTCGATAGGTAAATGTCCTAGTAGATCTCGTGACTGGTGAGCCGACTCGGTAGGCAATGGGCCACCTGAAGAGAAGATTCCTGCAAGTTGTACCTTGTTGGTCTCATGCTTTAATCGCTTGAGTAGCGCAGGGCTGCTGATCAGAACACAGTTTTTATTGGCATGAGACAGAATTTGTTCTGGGTACTCAAGGTTGTTTCGAGCAAATGGCACACCAGAACAGAGCGGCCATAAGATTCTAAACAGCAGGCCATAGATGTGTTGGTGGGAAACGGTGCTTTGGATTCGGTTTCCCTTGAGTAAAGCATCCCAGTTCTTGTGTAACTGAGCCGTTTCAATATCTAGGTGTTCTAACGTTTTATCTATCGCTTTTGGCGTGCCACTTGAACCTGAAGTGAACAGAGTTAATGGGACTGTTGCCAAATCAATGGTCGTAAGATTCTCGGTTAGAGGTTTTTGTGCTTCAGTGTTTGAATCCAATAAGGTTTGGATATTACGAACGTCATTCACCTCAACTTCGCCAATCGAGTTATCAACTAGCAGGCAATCAAACTGCTTACTTAACTCAGCAAGCGCACATGGCTGGTAGTTGCCCGGTAAGATGATGTGTTTGTTGGCTGCTGTACATGCCAAAAAGGCCACCGCAAATAGGTAGCTGTCTTGGGTACAAATCGCGATTCGTTGAAAAGGGGATAAAGACAAAAATTGTACGAGTTGAGATAAGTCGTCGTTAAATGTTTGCCACGTAATCTCGCTATTGTCGTCAAAGCAGACAATAGATTCAGGGGCTCTGTCCTGGCTAAGAAGCTCAGACAACGAGGTGTAAGATACGGTTTGGGTCATAACAATTTAACTCTGACGAATGCGCTGTCTTACTACCCACTCTCCTGCAAAGAGTAACCCTGCAAACAGATAGCTGAGTAAGCCATTGTATAGGGTCCATACTTCTAGCGGTTGGGAGCAGGTGTAAAGGGCAATAGAGCCATTGATAACAAAGAACAAGCACCACACTTTGGTGACTTTTCGTGTGTAATCAACGCCACTTTGCGGAAGTTCAGGCTCTTGAAGGCGAGCAAGACGTTCGATAATCGTTTGTGGTTGCCATAGGCTCGAAGCGAATACAACCAGCATACAAACATTAACGATAACGGGATAATAGGTTAGCCAGCCGTGTTGCTTAAAGGCTAAGCCTAAAGCCAGCAGAACAATACCGGCACTTCCACTGATCCAAGCTAGGTGTTTTAGCTCTTTGATTTTAGCCTGACCGCCGGTGAAAATGCGTACAGCAAAGATAGCGGCTAAGGCAATACCAACGGTTTGTAAGCCAAACTTGTTGAGTCCAAAGTAAACCGCTATTGGATAAGTGAAAAGTATAATTGCCGACAGTAAAGTCAGCAGAGGACGCATTAGGCGTCCTTCAATAGTTCAACCACAGATTCGACAACGTCATTAACGGTGCGCACTGCTTTGAACTCTTCAGGTTTGATCTTCTTACCTGTTACGTTCTGTAGGTGAACGACCAAATCAACGGCATCAATGCTGTCTAGGTCTAGATCAAGATAGAGATGAGCTTCAGGGGTGATATCTTCAGCATTAAGCTCGAACAGCTCAATAAGCGCATCTTTAACCTGGTTGTATACTTCTTGTTGGTTAGCTTGTGTCATAAAGATCTGTCTAGTTATTCGTTTGAGAAGAGATGTAGTTCGCTAGATTTTCAACTGACGCAAAGTGCTGTCGAGTGTTTGAATCATCTGCATCGATAACAATGTTGTACTTTTTCTTGATAGCAAGGCCAAGCTCAAGGGCATCGATAGAGTCTAGTCCAAGTCCATCACCAAATAGTGGAGCTTCCGTTTCAATCTCATCAATGCTCATGTCTTCAAGGTTCAATGCGTCGATGATCAGTTGTTTCAGTTCGTTGTGTAATGTTTCCACTTTGGCCTACTTAATGCTTTATCTGAATGCTGCTTTAAGGGGGCGATTCTACATTATATGGGGTATTTTCGAAATGCCGATATCGCCTGTTATGTTATTGATACGCTAAATGTTTTCTTCGGAAGGGAAAATTGTTTGTGCAAGATGATGATTAAGGCGCCTTGCTGCCGAAGTTAAATTATTTGAGCCTTCAATAAATGGTTCGACTTCTATTTTACCTTTCACCGCGACATGAAAAAAGGGCTTCGACGCAGGAACTTGATACCATTTTTTCTCTTTCGTTAAGAATGTCGGAGAAACCGTAATATGAATCACGCGTAAATCGGTTTGTGTTCGAGTCGCGATTTGTGCCGCCCCACGCTGTAAGGATGGTTCAATTCCTGGCGTTGTGCGAGTTCCTTCGGGAAAAATCAGCAGGACATTGCCACGTGAGAAGCGTTCTTCACAGCGCTCTAAAAGATCGTCAGGGGCTTGGTTCGGTATATAACCTGCCGCTTTGACAATCCTTTTCATAAAAGGGTTTTCCCAAATGGCCGCTTTGACGAGGCAATCACATTGAGGAAGTTGGGAGGCGATCAGCACATAGTCAATCAAACTTGGGTGGTTGGCGACGATAATGCAGTTACGGTCGTTACGCAGTAGTTCTGCACCATCAATTCGGTAATCGATTGCTCCGGTGAACTTCATGATCTGGCAAAACGCATTGAATGAGAAACGGATTAATCGCTGTGCTTTAAGCTCTCTTTTAATGGTATTGGGAGTGGTTAGCGCGATAGTCGGTAAGATTAAGAAGCTCAATACTAAGCCACCCAAACCAAAGATGGTAAAGCAGAGGCCTGTCGCGAATACTCGCCAATACTGGTCTACTCTGCTCATTACGCTGTACCTGTCTCGGTGTTATTTACCCAAGACCAAGTTTGGTGCTTGCCAGCAATAGCCCACTTATTTGTACCTAATAAGATATGTTGGAGCGTTTGTAACCCTTGTGGTAACACGGAAGATGCTTGGTTGGTCTCTACTATCCTAGTAATAGAGTATTCACTGCCAGCGGTGAGCACTAAGCCCAGCGCATAATCAGCAAAGTTCTGTGTTTCGTACTCTTGGTAGAGCTCGGGCAGAGGTTGGTCGAAATCGATAACTAACACTCGATGCGACGGATATTGATGAAGGTAAAGATAAGCTTCGATCAGAGCGTTATGGAAAGTATCTTGCCCTGCGGCTATTGAAGTCAGTGGAATCGGTGCTTTGGCGGCAATGGTGGTTAGACCGGCTGCGGTATTATGTACCGACTGCGAGAACGCCATTGGTGAGGCATCGTCACCTTCTAATATTGATTGAATTAAAGTCGCGGTTCGGTGTAGCTCACCATGTCGGCTGGCAAACACTAGATAATCAATAGAGGTGTCTTTCAAAAGGGTTAATGCGGTTTGGACGGCCAATTTGCTTTGCATACTCATTCGGCGGCGCATCATTGGAGGGATGGCTTTAAATTCAGTTGAGCCATCTTGAGGCCAGTCTAAATTAGTGCTCCACGCTTGCCATTCTGCAACGGAATTGAGACCGGTCGAATTTGCAGACCATTTCTCAATATTAAACGACATTAATTGGGATTGATTTGACATAGAGTATTGATTTGCTTTGAGTCTAACTAAATACTATGCGCGCTTATAAATAAACACAGATAAGGAATTTAAATGAAATTACTAAAAATAGCAGTTTCAATGTTATTCATATTCGTTCTTGCAGGATGTGGACGCGTCCAACCTGTAATGAATGTTGAGGATACTCCAGTTGCACTGAATCTTCAAAGTAAACAGGTTAAATCAGCTATTTCTGAATCTGCTGAAAATCGAGGCTGGTTGGTTTCAGAAATAAAGCCTGGTTTGATCCGCGCTGAATTGTATGTTCGTTCGCACCACGCTGTGGTTGAAATTCCTTATAGTGATAAGTTTTACTCTATTCTTTACGTTGAGTCAGAGAATTTGAAGTACGACGATGGTGAAGTACACCGTAATTACAACCGTTGGGTTAATAACTTAAACGTTGATATTAAACGTAAGCTTGCGCAAATGGCAGCTGAGTAACTCTCTATTATTTAAAGTTAGGTTTTTCGTGTCGGAATATAAATTAGATCCATTCAACGCATTAGAAGCAAAAACAGAAGCGCAGAAATTGTCTTTCGCTCCGATTGTTTTTCATACTGCTCGTACACTTCGTGATTTAGGCATTTTGAAAGCGTTAGATGACGCGGGCAACGAGGGTTTACCAGCAGAGTCTATCTCTGAATCGACCGGTGTCTCTGAGTACGGCGTGAAAGTCCTGCTCGATATGGCGTTAAGTGCTCATATTGTGACTTGGGAAAAGCCTAACTACAAAATGGCTAACCTTGGTTTCTACCTTCTGCATGATGGTATGACTAACGCAAACATGGATTTCACAGCCGATGTTTGTTATGCCGCGATGATGCATCTAACAGAAGCGATTGAAGAAGGCACACCTGCAGGCTTGAAAGAGTTGGGTGATTGGGAAACCATTTACCAAGGCTTGTCTCAATTGCCAGAAAAAGCCAAAGAGAGTTGGTTCAAGTTTGATCACTTCTATTCGGATCGCTCGTTCCCTGTGTTACTTGAAAAAGTCTTCAGCAAGAAACCTAAGTCGCTGGTGGATATCGGCGGCAACACGGGTAAGTGGGCGATGCAATGCTGCAACCATGATGCGGACGTTGAGGTGACGATTGTTGATTTGCCACAGCAGCTAGAAATGGCAATGGCAAACGCGGCAAAGCATGGTCATCAAGAGCGAGTCACGCCATTCCCAGCGAATATGCTCGATAAACAGCAAACTCTGCCAACGGGCGCGGATGTTTGGTGGATGAGTCAGTTCCTTGATTGTTTCTCGCCAATGGAGATTCTGAGCATATTAAAGCGCGTTCGCTCTCATATGTCAGAAGATGCGACTGTCTATATCCTTGAACTGTTTTGGGATTCACAGAAATACGATGCGGCTTCTTATAGCTTAAACGCGACGTCTCTCTACTTTACCTGCTTGGCCAATGGCAACAGTCGTTTTTACCGCAGTGAAGATTTCTTAGAGATTGTTGAAGAAGCGGGCTTTGAAGTGGTAACGCGTACCGACGATATCGGTCTTGGTCACACGCTTCTAGAATTGAAAGCTGGCGCGCAATAAAAATAACAAACATGGCTTAAATAATGAAAAAACTATCAACTCAAGTGGTGATCATCGGAGCTGGGCCATCAGGGTCTATTGCTGCGTCTTTACTTCATAAAAAAGGCATCGATGTTCGAGTGATTGAAAAGAGCGTATTCCCTCGCTTTTCTATTGGTGAAAGCCTATTACCAGCTTGTATGGAAGTGATTGAACAGGCTGGGATGACTGACGCAGTGATCAACGCTAACTTCCAATACAAAGATGGCGCTGCCTTTCGAAAAAATGGCGTTTATACGGCGTTCAATTTTGAAGACAAGTTCTCTTCTGGCCCTGGAACCACGTTTCAGGTTCAGCGAGGTGCCTTTGATAAGGTTTTGGCAGATACGGCTGAGGCGCAGGGTGTCTGCATTGATTACCAACATGAGTTAATGGGCATTAATTTCACCGACGACAGCACCATTTTAGATGTACAAGTGCTGGGTGGAGAGCGTTATCAGATAGAAGCGCAATACGTTCTGGATGGCAGTGGTTTTGGTCGAGTGCTACCAAAAATGCTTAACTTGGAAGAGCCGTCATCGCTTCCTCCACGCAAAGCTATTTTTACGCACATTAACGATCATATTGCAGAGGTGGATACCGATCTTGAATATGACCGAAATAAAATTCTTATCTCTGTGCATCCAACCAACCCTGATGTTTGGTATTGGTTGATCCCGTTTAGTAACGGTGTCTCTTCGTTTGGTGTGGTAGGAGAGCCTAAGTTCTTTGAGTCCTATCCAGAAGACAAGATTGCTGCAATTAAACAGCTGGCAGCGGAAGAGCCGGGCTTGGCTGAGATACTGGCAAGCGCCGAGTATCCAAACCCTGCGGGTGAAATTGGTGGCTATTCTGCCAATGTAAAACATTTGGCGACGGATAAGTACGCGTTGCTTGGCAATGCCGGCGAGTTCCTTGACCCGGTGTTCTCGTCAGGCGTGACGATTGCGATGAAGTCGGCACAGTTTGCGGTTGAGTGTGTCGAAAAGCAACTTAACGGTGAGAAGGTAGATTGGGAACGCGATTATGCCGCTCCGTTGTTGGTTGGTGTAAACACCTTTAGAACGTATGTTGAGGGGTGGTACTCAGGTACTTTGCAGGATGTGATTTTCTATCAAGATCCAAATCCAAAGATTAAGCAGATGGTGTGCTCAATTCTGGCGGGTTACGCATGGGATCAAGCCAACCCTTATGTGAAAGAGTCTAAGCGCCGATTGGCGACACTGGCTGAGATATGCCGAAACTAGGTAATCGATTTTGTATGTAGCAATACTCTAAATTGTCACGATGGATCGTCATAAATTAAAAACAGCCGCAATGTGCGGCTGTTTTTGTATCTGAAATATATGGGTGGTCAGCTTAATCGGATTTAAGCCTATTTTAAGTCGATGCTGTTCAATCGTCCCATAAATATAAGTAGATCAATTACGTCTTTGTGAGCATCAAGCAGCGCACGTTTGGTTTGGCTATAAGCTGCAAGTCGGCCGTGCTTTCTGATTGAACATACCTTGGTTTTGTACTTGTAGTCACCATTCTCAGAGAAGACGCGCCACTTAGCGATGTAGCACTCGTCGCGGTGCTCAGGATCATTCTGAGTTGGATTTGGCTTGAATACAATTTTGGGTTCTAAACTATGAGGCAGGCGCGTCATTAGGTAGGGCTCTTTGAGGACTTTGGGCCAAAATTTACCCCAAAGCTGTCTGCCCAGTTCATCTCTTAATTTAATGGTTTTCTTTAGTGCTTTGTCTTCACCCATACGAACAAAACCGACCGACCGATGCAGCACCGTATCTTCGGGAGTATGGATGTGGATCTTAAAAGCGGTTTTACCTTTCGAGATAAAGCGGTAACCGGTAGCACCAATTAGATTATTCTGACTCATAGTTTGCTAAGTGATGATTATGTTATTAATAAGATTACGCCAAATACTGCAAAACCGAAACTAATACCCATGAAAAAAATAAAGCCTTAGCATCTTTGCTAAGGCTTTATTAGAAACTCTGAGACGAGAGTGTCGCTAACTACATGATTTTCTGCATCACATCACCAATTTGAATGCTTCCCGCAAGGCTTGGCTGATCAATCGTGAGTTCCGCTTCGTTTTCGTAAACGCGAGAAACCGTTAGGGTGATGTCGCTTTGAGAAACCTTGTTGCGTGGCAAACCGCGTTGGTCGATAAACGAACCTGTGTGCCACAGTTGCAACTTGTCACCTTGTTGTACGCCATGCATTCGACCTAAATCAATGGTCACAGTGTTACCAAATACCGCTGCAACCTCTGGAAGGGTGATCTTACATGACACTTCCGATTCTAAGTCCAACATAATATTACGGCTAACACGCAGCATCATGCTGCCGTAGGTTGATGCCCAGAAACGGGCACTGCGGGTGTCGACTTCACTGGTCTTAGCAAATGGCCACTTTGCCACTTCACGATAGCTACGGTTGTAAACCTGATGCCCTGTTTTACCATCGAAGACTTGCATCTCTAACGCAAACTGGCGATTGATGATGTCGTCTTTCAACAGTTTGGACTCGATGGTCGCGGTTAAATCGGTAATATCGCCACCAATGATGTACTGCGCGCCAGTGTCTTGGGCGATCATTTTGATCACCTCAGGTCGACGTTTGTCGATGTCGTAATTGGTCGTGCCAACGGAAACAAAGCTGCGAGACTCTTGTGCTAGCTGTCGATCCACGACATGGCCAAAATCATCGCCAATATTATAAATTCTGCCCATTACCGCTTGTTGTGGGGAGGTCACATCAATGTTGCCGACCAAAAATGTCTTTTTATATTGGCTCTCATGGCAAGCATTTGCCGAAGGATAGATATCGATCCTTGCAGTGATCATTATATTGCCACTACGCTTTTTCTCTTTTTCTACCAAGATGTAGCGCACTTCGTGGTTGGTAAATTGATATTCCTTTTTCTTCCCATCTAGATACGGCGTGAGGTTGGCAATGCTGCCGATGTCGGCTCCTGAGAACTGAATAGCCTTGTATACTGCGTCTTCTAGTGCATGGATTCTTGCCGTCTCTTCTGACGAAACTATGGTTGCAGTACCGGTAACTTCATACCAGGAGGCATGAGCACTGAAGCTTATTGTTATCAGTGAACTTATTGAAAATAAGTAAGAAATTATTTTTTTCATCTATTCGTTACCAGTTGGGTATAAATATTGCTTAACAAATAACTATAAGCTTGAAGCTGACTTAAGTGCGATTTTCTTAATCTGAACCATTAATGAAAAGCAAAGACTGTTCCAACATTGTAATCCATTGAAAAGAATAATGGTGAGAACATATTGGAACAGGTAGCACTAAATATATCTGGAGATTAGAGAATGAAAAAATGGCTCGTAGTAATGAGTGTCATGTTACTGACATCATGCGCTTATTCGCCGATCTATAACGGCAAGTCTGAATATTCAGGCAGTCAGTTTATGTTGATGGACAGCCCTCGTCATACTATGGATTTTTTCGTGGAAAGTATGACTGAAGATTTGATCATTTCGAATACAAGTATTTCAGCTAGAACGCCGATAGCGATCACTTCGTTTGTTGATTTGCAGCATATGGATACAACGAATTGGCTAGGAAACTCGGTATCAGAAGGCTTCATTCATCAGTTTCAGCGTCGTGGCTTCAAGGTAGTTGATTTTAAAACTACTGGCTCTATCCAAGTGACTCACCAAGGTGACTTTGCGTTGAGCCGCGATTGGAAAGACTTAGCTCAAGAGCAAGACGTACAGTATGTACTGACAGGCACCATGCTTCGCCAAGAAGGCGGTGTACTAGTAAATGCTCGCGTTGTTGGCATGCAAACTCGAATTGTAGTGGCGACGGCACAAGGCTTCTTACCTGCAGACCGTATTGGCCGTGACCTAGATACTCTCAACAGTATTCGAACTCAAGATGGCGTGATCATTCGTTCCGATCCAACGATCAGTCAGCCTTATACTGTTATTCTTCGCCCTTAGGAGTTCGAGATGAAGAAGTTAATGTTTGTTGTTGCCGCTTTATTGCTTGTTGGCTGTCAGCCATTGCAGAGCATGAGACCTGATGATTTCTTAGTGGCTGTTGGCTATGCGAGTATCAGTGAGCAGAAAGGTCGTAACGACGAAGAGAGACGTATCCGCGCGATGAGAGCCTCTAAGATCGATGCTTATCGTGAGCTTGCTGAACAGGTTTACGGCATGCGAGTAAGCGGTCGAGCAGAACTTGAAGATCAACGGCTTGGTACAGAGCGTACGTCAGGTGCGGTTGATGGTGTTATCCGTGGCGCAGAAGTGGTGCGCAGTTACCCTGTGGGTGATAGCTACGTAACAGAGCTTCAGTTGGATATTCGCAAGATGGATCAGCTACGTAACTACGGTGAAGTTCAGGCAGTACCTGAGAAGAGACAACAAACACTGTTCTAATTTCGGTGTTCGAATTGAATATTCAGTGATATTGGTTGCTACTCGCTTTCCAGATGGCATATCGGCAACCAATAACTAATATGGATGTAAAAGCGGCAAGTATGAAAATACTTGCCGCTTTTTTGTTTATCGATTTTGTCAGGGTGTTCAAAGGCTGATTAGAAATTTTGATAAAGAACAACGACAGAAATAGCCTGAGATACAGACTTAAGTAGGAGTGTTGTTGAAGAGGTAGCTTAACTAGGCTTTTACGTTGGTTCCCAGCGTGGAAATAGTATGCGTTTGACCACCGGCATTGTAGGTCATGCCAATTTTACCGTGGCTTTGCTGCATCATATTGCTGAGTTTTTTGAAGCTAAGGTGTGCTCGATTCAAGGCTTCGCCATTAACAAGGTTCGCTTGCTGGCAATCGTGCACTATCGACTGGATCTTTGTGACTAACTGAGCAAGTTCAGGATTCTCGGTCAGTTCTGAGATATTGGTATGGGTCGCGATTCGCTGATCGGTTGATCTTAATTGTTCAACAAGGACTACTTTTTCTTTGGCGATTCGCTCAATATCGTTTGATTGTCGGCTCGTAATAGCGGTTTTCTCTGAACTTAGTAATTCAGATAAGGCTTTGGCATTTTGAAGTTGAAAATTAACTAAATCTGCTAGTGCCGCCATAACGTAAACCTATTCATAACCTCGTGTACTTTAAGACAATAACTTCAATGAAAAGTTAGTGTTTTCTTAAAGGCCTTTTAATTCATCTTCGAACTTGATCATGTTGTCAGCCAGTTTCTCTGGATCGACAGTGTATGAACCATTCGCAATTGCTTCTTTGATCGCTGCTACTTTCACAGAATCAAAGCTTGGCTGTGCTGCCATATCTTGGTGGAGCTGACCAATCGCTTTGCCTTGTTGGCTCAGTGAAACCGCATCTTTGCTTGCTGGTGATTTAGTTGATACATCAGAGCGTGATGCCTCAGAACTAGAATCAGAGCGTACTGCTGATCGGTTAGTGGTCGTTAGGGTTTGCCCTGAACGAATATTATCAATGCCTGCCATAGTTAAGCCTTTTTCTTCAAAAATGGGAACCTGTACAGTCAATATCGACCAAGGGTTCGAATACTTTAGCAATTTTTAGCTCAATAGTCGAAAAGGGACAAAACACCGCAGCCGTTATATTTGGCGTTAGAGTTGAGGGTGAAATCGCTAACGATACCGTCAATTTAGAAGTAAAGAGTTAAAAGTAAACCGTGACTTCAGACATGCTGGTAACAATCCCTTCAATTATACGCTGTGATTTATCATTTTTCACTCTTACTTGATCACCCATAGAGCCATCGGTAAGCGCAGTTCCTTTGGTGGTAATGGTCATGCCACCTTTTACTGCCTGTATGATAACCTTCTCGTTTCGGCACACGACACAGATATCACCTCTTTCTACAACATCGCCCGGTCTTAGGTTCTTTTTTACCTTAGCGCCGATGACCTGATGTGGAGCTGTGAAACCTTGGCGACGAAACTTGTTAAGAGAAATCATAGCGGTGGTGACATCGTATTGACCGACGATTTCGCCTCTCGCGAGTGAGCGAGTGGTGGTGACAAGAGGCACCGACATCGAAAGGCGCACCGGTACATAAACTCGCCACTCATCAGGAACACATTGCACTAAAACCGTAATACTGCTGCGGGTATTGGTGGTCGTTGAAGCGCTGGTCTCTAAAGGCACTGGGCAGTCTGTCGCTTTGATTCTTGAGTCAACATTTGCTGAATTAACAAAGAGTTCGCCACCTTGTGGCTGCTCAACTGTATCAAGGATATGTTGCTCCGCTGCAGACTGAATCATCTCAATTTGTTCTGGGGTCGCAGCTTGTACAAAAAAACTAAACAATATTGATAAAATGCCGATAAACTTAGCGACAGTTTTAAAAGTAGCTCTACACATTGCTATGGAAAGAGGTGGCAAATTTGTTTTATAATACGTCATTCCGTTTCTCTGGTGGTTCGTAGCCTGCAGTAGACTAACACTTTTTATACAAAAAAGTTTGATATGGAGATGAGCTCATGACGGGTATTCTTGATTCGGTGAATCAGCGTACGCAACTCGTCGGTCAAAACCGATTAGAATTACTAACCTTTCGCCTAATGGGGCGTCAGCGTTACGGCATTAATGTCTTTAAAGTAAAAGAAGTGCTGCAATGCCCTAAGCTGACAAAGATGCCAAACTTGAACCCACTGGTTAAAGGTGTAGCACACATTCGTGGCCAAACGATCTCTGTGATCGACTTGAGCTTAGCGATTGGTGGCCGTCCTACAACGGATATTGAAAAGTGTTTTGTGGTTATCTCTGAGTTTAACCGAACCATTCAAGGTTTCTTGGTAAGTTCAGTTGAGCGCATTATTAACATGCACTGGGAATCGATTCTTCCGCCGCCAGATGGCGCAGGTAGAGCTAACTACCTGACAGCGGTAACCAACATTGATAATGAATTGGTAGAAATTCTTGATGTTGAGAAGATCCTTGCAGAAATTTCTCCTGTTGATGAAACAATGGACAGCAAGATTGCTGAAGATATTGCGAAAGTAGAACAAGAGAAAGAACTGGTTCGCCGCATCTTGATTGCTGATGACTCGACCGTTGCTCGTAAGCAGGTTCAACGTGCTATTGAGTCGATTGGTTTTGAAGTTATCGCGGTGAAGGATGGTAAAGAAGCCTACGAGAAGCTGATACAGATGTCATCAGAAGGCAGTATTTACGATCAGATTTCATTGGTGATTTCTGATATCGAAATGCCAGAAATGGATGGATATACGCTGACTGCTGAGATTCGTCGTCACGCCGAACTTAAAGATTTATACGTAATTTTACACTCATCGTTGAGTGGTGTATTTAACCAAGCCATGGTTGAGCGTGTTGGAGCTAACTCCTTCATCGCTAAATTCAACCCAGATGAGCTTGGTGCAGCTGTAAAAGCTGCGTTAACTAACTAAAAGAGACATTAATGACTGCTATAACAATAAGTGATCAAGAGTATCGCGATTTCAGCCGTTTCTTAGAATCTCAATGTGGCATTGTATTAGGTGACAGCAAGCAGTATTTAGTGCGCAGTCGTCTAAGCCCATTAGTAACGAAGTTTAAGTTAGCTTCTTTGTCTGATTTGTTGAGAGATGTAGTAACAGGTCGAAACCGTGAGCTGCGTGTGGCTGCTGTCGATGCCATGACGACGAACGAGACACTTTGGTTCCGTGATACTTACCCGTTTGCTGTGCTTGCGGATAAGCTTCTACCGGAAATAGCGGCAAATAAACGTCCTATTAAGATTTGGTCTGCGGCAAGCTCTTCAGGCCAAGAAGCATACTCAATGGCAATGACGATTCTTGAAACTCAAGCTCGTAAGCCAGGTATGCTGCCAAATGTATCGATTACCGCAACTGACATCTCAGCAAGTATGTTGGATATGTGCCGCACTGGCGCTTACGACAACCTTGCATTGGGACGTGGACTTTCTCCAGAGCGCCGTCGTACTTTCTTTGAAGATGCGGGCGATGGCCGTATGAAAGTGAAAGATAACGTCAAGCGCATGGTGAACTTCCGCCCTCAGAACCTGATGGACAGCTATGCATTGTTAGGCAAGTTCGACATTATTTTCTGTCGTAACGTGCTGATTTACTTCTCGCCTGATATGAAGTCAAAGGTACTTAACCAGATGGCAAATAGCCTCAACCCTGGTGGGTACTTACTATTGGGCGCGTCTGAATCGTTAACAGGCTTAACCGATCGTTTTGAAATGGTTCGCTGTAATCCAGGCATCATCTACAAATTAAAGTAACGAGCGGCACCGATATTAGGTGTAAGGTTACCGTCTAAATTTAAAACCCAGCCAAGTGCTGGGTTTTCTTTTTCCTGCTTAAGCTATATCTTTAAGTCAGAGTGACATTCCAATTTACTCTATTTTTTGGCTTGTTTATTGCAAGTTTACCCACGAGTAACCTGTAAAAGCATTGATAGACCGCCTTGTTTCAAAAGTTGGTATATATATTGCTTTGGTTATTTCATAACAGTCAGTTCTTGAGTTGAGGTTTACATGGCTATTTCTTTTGACAATGCTTTGGGCATTCACCAGCACACAGTTGGTGTACGTGAGCGTAACGCTGAGGTGCTTTCCACCAATATCGCGCAAGCAAACACGCCTGGGTATAAAGCAAAGGGATTAGACTTTAAGAAATCACTGCAAGCGGCAAGTTCTGGGGCAAGCATTGGTCTTAGCCGTACAGATGGTCGGCACATTTCTGCCTCAACAACGGTGAACGGGGAAACGAAGTATCGCATTCCTACCCAACCTGATACAGGAGATGGCAACACGGTTGATTTGGATTTGGAAAGAAACCTTTTCATGCAAAACCAAATTAGGCATCAAGCCTCTCTCGACTTCTTAGGAAGTAAGTTCAAGAATTTAACTAAAGCGATTAAAGGGGAATAATTAGATGAGTTTATTCAATGTATTCAATGTGACTGGTTCTGCGATGAGTGCTGAATCTGTTCGTCTAAATACGACCTCGAGCAACCTTGCGAACGCGGACAGTGTAAGTAGTTCTGCTGAAGAAACTTACAAGGCTCGTCACGCAGTGTTCGGCGCTGAGTTAAATAAAGCACGCAACAGTGGTCACACTGTGCCTGTGAAAGTATTAGGTATTGTGGAAAGCGATAAGCCGCTAAGCGCGGAGTACAACCCGGATCACCCATTAGCGAACAACGAAGGCTATATCTACAAGCCTAATGTCAACGTTATGGAAGAAATGGCAAACATGATTTCGGCATCACGTGCGTACCAAACAAACGTACAGGTTGCTGACTCGAGTAAACAAATGCTGCTGCGTACGCTGCAGATGGGTCAATAAGGATAAGGAGGTAGCACATGGCTGGAATCAACAACAATGTTGGTCAAAGCGGCTTGTCCTATGTTGACCAGCTGAAGAGTCTTCAAGATGGCGCTAAAAAGCCCGACGAAACAACAGGTAAGCAGGATCTTAAACAAGAAGACTTCTTATCTTTGTTGACTAAGCAACTAGCACAACAAGACCCTTTCAAGCCGGTTAGCAATGACCAGATGATTGCGCAAATGGCTTCATTTGCGACCGTAGATGGCATTGGCAAAATGAATACACAGTTTGAAAGCTTGAATTCATCAATGACCTCTAACCAAGCTCTTCAGGCCTCCTCTTTAGTTGGGCGTGATGTATTGGTTCCTGGTGCGGCAGGTGTAAAACCCGGTGATGGCGGTATGGCGGCAATGGTTAAGCTTCCTCAGGCAATGGACAATGTAATGGTCCGTGTTGAGAACGAAGTTGGCCAATTGGTTCGCACATTTGATATCGGCTCTAAACCATCTGGTGATACACGTGTTGAATGGGACGGAAAAGACGAAGACGGTAACCCATTGCCGGCCGGTAAATACAACGTGAAAGCGTCGGGTTTGCTGGATGGCGAGAACACAGAGTTCCAAGTTTCCAGTTATGCGAACGTGAACAGTGTGCTTCTTGGTAAGGGCGATGGCAACGTACTACTCAATCTGGCTGGTTTCACATCGCCAGTACGACTTGCTGAAGTACTAGAAGTTGGTAAAGCGTAGCTCTTTATTGAGTGACTATGCTAGCTAGATAGATTAGGAGAATAATGGAATGTCATATGTAGCTTTAAGCGGCCTATCCGCTGCACAATTAGACCTTAATACAACCAGTAACAACATTGCGAACGCAAACACATTTGGCTTTAAAGAGTCTCGTGCCGAGTTCGGTGATGTTTATTCAAGCTCGTTGTTCACTAACGCAAAAACGACGGCAGGTGGCGGTGCGCAAGCTAGCCAAGTGGCGCAACAGTTCCACGAAGGTTCAAGTATTTATACGAACAACCCAATGGACTTACGTGTAAGTGGTACAGGTTTCTTTGCAGTATCGAAAGACCGCATGGTGCCAGAGATTAACGAATTAACGCGTAATGGTGCATTTCACCTAAACAAAGACAACTACATGGTTACCGCTAATGATGAGTTTCTTTTAGGTTACGATGTTGATCCAAACTCGGGGGAAGTTCTTTCTTATGCGCCAAAGCCTCTCGACATTCCTGCTGAGTTTGGTAAACCAAAACAGACAGAAAACATTGAAGTAGGGGTTAACCTTCCTGCAAACGGTGATCTTAAAGACCCGGCTGCATTTAACTTCAAAGATGCTGATACTTATAACCGTGCAACGTCTTCGACGGTATACGATTCTATGGGTCAGTCTTACAAGTTAACGACTTACTACCTCAAAGATCAGACTCAACCAAACACTTGGCAAACGTACTACACCATGTCAGATGAGAACGGTGAAAAGCCGGTCAACATTACTGGTGGTGATGCGACGAATGCACAAGGTCATGTTGGTCACACAATGAAGTTCAACAATGACGGTACGTTAGCAAGCCTAAACAATGGTCAGCCGATTAACTCGGAACCACTGGGTGCTGGTGCGAACCCTATTGACTTGAACGGTGCTGATCCAACTCAAGTGCTTAAGTTTGGTTTAGATTCTTCAACTCAGTTTGCCGCTCCGTTTGAATTGACTAAGTTTGATGAAGATGGCGCGACAACAGGTTTCTTAACAAAAATCGATTTCGATGAGTACGGCAGTGTTCTAGGTACTTATTCAAATGGTGAAAACGTGATGCTTGGCCGTGTAGGCTTGGTTCGTGTACCAAATGAGCAAGGTCTGGATAAGAAAGGCGGTACTCAATGGGATTCTACCAACGACTCTGGTGACAAGATCTGGGGTGAATCGAACAAAGGTTCATTTGGTAGCATCAACAACGGCTCGCTAGAGCAGTCGAACATCGATATGACTCAAGAACTGGTTGATTTGATTTCTGCTCAACGTAACTTCCAGGCGAACTCGCGTTCTCTAGAAGTACACAACCAGCTACAACAGAATATTCTTCAGATTCGTTAATCGTTTAAAGCGTTTGAATCATCTGCGAATACCCAATTCAATGTTATTGAATTGGGTATTGTTGTTTGTCTTTTTATTTGCCGCCCCTATTGCCGCCCGGTAATGCCACTGGCAACAATTCTTCCTCAATGATCCTTTGATGATCACCCTTCTTGTTCGTTTTCTATTTAAATTATTGATAAATAACAGTTAAAAATATTGGCACAGTGTTTGCTTTATTAGCCCCAGAAGATGATTTTTGGAGCAAAATTATGGATCGCGCACTGTTTCTTGCCATGAGTGGCGCTAAGCAAAATATGCAAGCTTTGCAGCTACGTGCAAACAACCTTGCCAACGTAAGTACAACGGGTTTCCGTGCTGATTTAGCACAGGCACGTTCAATGCAAGCGTATGGCGAAGGCATGCCTACTCGTGTTTTCAGCATGACAGAGCGTCCGGGTCATAATTTCGCTCAGGGTAGTGTGGTTACTACTGGCCGAGATCTAGACGTTACCATTCAAGGTGATGGTTGGATTTCAGTGATGGACAATACTGGCCGTGAAGGTTTAACACGTAACGGTAACCTAAGGGTTGACCAAAACGGTTTACTAACCAACGCAAGCGGTCACTTAGTGCTTGGTGAAAACGATGCACCAATCACGCTGCCAATCCCAATCAGCAAAGTAGAAATTGGTACAGACGGTACGATTTCGGTGATTCCTCAAGGCGCTCCAGCTGAAGAATTGGCCGTGGTTGATCGTATTAAGCTTGTACGTCCAGACAACCAAAGTTTGTTTAAAGACACGAATGGTCTATTCCGTTCGAAAAACCCAGATCAGGCATACGAAGCAGATGCAGCGGTAACGTTGCTAAAAGGTGCTATCGAAGGCAGTAACGTAAATGCCGTAGGTGAAATGACCAGCCTAATTGACTTACAACGTCAGTTTGAAATGCAGGTCAAAATGATGAGCACAGCAGAGGAAATGGACAAGTCGTCTGATTCACTGCTTCGTATGAGCTAATAGAATTTAAAGGACATTGCTATGCATCCAGCATTATGGGTAAGTAAAACGGGTTTAGACGCCCAACAAACCAATATCTCAACGATTTCGAACAACCTTGCCAACGCCTCGACCATTGGTTTTAAAAAGAGCCGCGCGGTATTTGAAGATCTGTTCTACCAGAATATTAATCAACCGGGTGGTCAATCGTCTCAGAATACTGAGCTGCCAAGTGGTTTGATGCTGGGTGCCGGTTCTAAGGTCGTCGCGACTCAAAAAGTGCACACTCACGGTAACGCACAAACGACATCTAACAGCCTAGACATGATGATTGAAGGCGACGGTTTCTTCCAAGTTGAAATGCCAGACGGTGAAACAGGTTACAGCCGCAATGGTCAGTTCACACTGAACGGTGAAGGCGCGATCGTAACGTCGGGCCAAGGTTATCCTCTACAACCAGAAATTGTGATTCCTGAAGACGCGATCTCGGTAACGGTTGGTAACGACGGTGAAGTATCGGTTCGTCTACGTGGCGAGCAAAACAACGTCGTGGTTGGTCAAATTACCATTACTGACTTTGTAAACCCAGGTGGTCTAGAGCCAGTAGGTCAAAACCTTTACTTGCCAACTGGCGCGAGTGGCGACCCACAAGAGGGTGTACCGGGTTTTGATGGCCTGGGTAACATCCGCCAATCGATGCTAGAAACATCGAACGTAAACGTAACCGAAGAGCTGGTAAACATGATTGAAGCTCAGCGTGTATACGAAATGAATTCGAAAGTTATCTCGTCAGTAGACAAGATGATGAGCTTTGTTAACCAACAGCTGTAATTGGTTTATTCGCCGTTTACTTTTTTAATTAATCTATCTGTTTTTGCTAATTGACCCATTTACCACTGCCTGCTGAGAGTATATCGCCATGAAACGTATTTTTTGTTTAGCTTTGTTTATGTCTATGTCGGGATGTGCTGTTCTGGACCCGATCGAGACTCCGGCAGAAGAAAATGCAACCACAGTGGTTGATGCTGTGGAAGGTGATAAGTCGGCGCAAGAGAGCTCTGGCATTATTGACACGCTTCGTGGGCGAACCGATCCAATTGCTGGTGACCCTGCATGGGCGCCAATCAACCCCAAGCAGAAGCCAGAGCATTATGCAGCGGCAACGGGCTCACTGTTTAATGTGAACCACATTGGCAGCATGTATGACGACTCAAAGCCTCGTGGTATTGGTGACATCATCACTGTAGCGCTAGATGAGAATACTCGAGCGACCAAAAAAGCCAACGCAGACATGTCTAAGTCGAATGATGCATCAATGGAGCCGCTGGCTGTTGGTGGTCAAGATCTGACGATCGACAAGTACAACTTCTCTTATGATCTGAGTAACACCAATACTTTTGCTGGTGATGCGTCAGCCAACCAAAGTAACAGCATCAGCGGCTACATTACCGTTGAAGTCATCGAAGTATTAGCTAATGGCAACCTAGTGGTTCGTGGTGAGAAGTGGATGACACTGAACACCGGCGATGAGTACATCCGCCTAAGCGGTACCATCCGTCCAGACGATATTGACTTCGAAAATACCATTGCTTCAAACCGTGTTTCTAACGCACGAATTCAGTACTCAGGGACTGGCGTACAGAAAGATATGCAAGAGCCTGGATTCTTGGCACGATTCTTTAATGTATCTCTGTAGAGCTTGATAGGACGACGACATACTGACAGCCTCTATCACTGAGCCACATTTAGCTAAGCTATTATAAATTAAAGCAATACAGACAGGTTACTCAATGAAAAAACTGACACTCGTACTATTCGGCATGCTATTTCTTGCCACCAGTGCCCATGCTGCGCGAATCAAAGACGTGGCAAAAGTGGCGGGTGTTCGTAGTAACCAACTTGTCGGTTATGGTTTGGTCACGGGCTTGCCGGGTACTGGTGAGACAACTCCCTTTACCGATCAAACATTTAACGCAATGCTGCAAAATTTTGGCATCCAATTGCCGCCCGGCACTAAGCCAAAAACCAAAAACGTCGCGGCTGTTATTGTGACTGCTGAACTGCCAGCATTCTCTAAGCAAGGCCAAGAAGTTGACGTAACCGTTTCTTCTATCGGTTCAGCAAAAAGCCTTCGTGGTGGTACCTTGCTACAGACCTTCTTGAAAGGTCTAGACGGTCAAGTGTATGCGGTCGCGCAGGGTAACTTGGTGGTAAGTGGCTTTAGTGCACAAGGTAACGACGGTTCTAAGATTGTCGGTAACAACCCTAACGTTGGTATCATCTCTAGCGGTGCGACGGTTGAACAAGAGATCCCAACGCCATTCGGTCGTGGTGACTACATCACCTTCAACCTAATCCAATCAGATTTCACAACGGCTCAGCGTATGGCTGATGCGGTTAATAATTTCCTAGGCCCACAAATGGCTTCAGCGGTAGACGCAACTTCAGTAAAAGTTCGTGCACCGCGTGAAATCAGCCAGCGTGTAGCATTCTTGTCGGCTATCGAAAACATCGAGTTCGACCCTGCTGAAGGCTCTGCAAAAATCATCGTCAACTCTCGTACAGGTACGATTGTGGTTGGTAAGCACGTTCGCCTAAAAGCGGCGGCGGTCACCCACGGTGGTATGACGGTTGCAATTAAAGAAAATCTAAACGTAAGCCAACCGAATGCATTCTCTGGTGGCCAAACGGTAGTGGTCCCTGATTCTGATATCGAAATCACGGAAGGCGATGGTAAGATGTTCAAATTTGAACCTGGTCTAACGCTGGACGATTTGGTACGCGCAGTCAATGAAGTGGGCGCTGCACCTTCTGATTTAATGGCAATCCTTCAAGCACTGAAACAAGCGGGTGCAATTGAAGGCCAATTGATCATTATCTAAGAAGGGGTAAAGCATGATTAAAAATAACAATGACATCGGCTTTATTCACGATATCGGTAGCCTAGACCGCCTTCGTCAACAAGCGGTAAACGGTGAAGAAGGTAGCGAGAAAGAAGCATTAACCGCGGCGGCAAAACAGTTTGAATCGATTTTCACCTCGATGTTGTTTAAGTCAATGCGCGATGCTAACTCGAGCTTTAAGTCGGATATGTTGAACAGCCAGAACGAGCAGTTCTATCGTCAGATGCAAGATGACCAAATGGCGAGTGAGTTAAGCGCTTCAGGTTCGTTAGGTCTTGCAGATATGATCGTGGCTCAACTAAGCGCTGGCCAAGCAAGCGATACGTCTGAAGAGAAGGTTCGCAGT
The DNA here is from genome assembly GCF_041471145.1 of Vibrio sp. 10N.261.54.A5. Classification (NCBI taxonomy): domain Bacteria; kingdom Pseudomonadati; phylum Pseudomonadota; class Gammaproteobacteria; order Vibrionales; family Vibrionaceae; genus Vibrio; species Vibrio sp. 10N.261.54.A5. Next base: position 32,960 of record NZ_JBFRNU010000063.1, read on the forward strand.
GAAGGCTTTGATGCTTCATTGCAAAGACCGCAATATTCAGGCCGTTCGGAAGAGCGAGCGTCAGACGTTCAACCTGCGCAAGCAGCAAAACAGCCAGTATCCTTTGATTCTCCAGAATCGTTTGTGACCTCAATGAAGCCTTACGCGGAAAAAGCGGCAAGTGCGCTTGGTGTGGACTCGTCTCTTCTATTGGCACAAGCTGCCCTTGAAACGGGTTGGGGTTCTAAAATGGTTAAGAACTCTTTGGGCAACAGCAATAACTTATTTAACATCAAAGCAGATAGAAGTTGGAAGGGCGATAAGGTCGCGACTCAAACTCTTGAGTTCCATGGCAAAACCGCCGTTAAAGAGTCAGCTTCCTTCCGTTCTTACTCTAATTTCGAAGAAAGCTTTAATGATTACGTGAAGTTCTTGAACGAAAATCCAAGATACGAAACGGCGCTACAGCATCAAGGCAATTCAGAGAATTTCATCAAAGGTATTCATCAGGCTGGTTACGCAACTGACCCTAACTATGCAGACAAGGTTTTACGAGTTAAAGCCAAGATTGATGAGATGAACTAGCGTCATAAATCAACATAGAGAGCTTGCTACTGGCAGGCTCTTTTCTTCTCCGCCCCTTCAGTTCTTACGCGTAATCCATAGTTATCTCCTTACACTTCAATAAATTATCGTCTTTTAATTTCCTATTGTTTTTGTTGGCACATATATTGCATTTATCTTAGTAATATACGGTTGTAGTTAATCAGTTCATTCTGGTTTTGTTAAGTTTTTGGGGGCATTATGGCGTCGGATCTTCTGAATGTAGGGGCACAAAGTGTTCTTACGGCTCAGAGACAGCTCAACACCACAGGTCATAACATTTCTAACGCTAACACAGAGGGCTATAGCCGCCAGTCTGTGATTCAAGGTGTGAATGACCCGCGCCAGTACGGTGGGCAATCCTACGGTATGGGGGTACATGTGGAAAATGTTCGCCGCTCTTGGGATCAGTTTGCCGTCAAAGAACTTAACTTATCGACAACCAATGCCGCCAACAAAGGCGATACCGAAGCCAACCTCGATATGTTGTCGAGCATGTTGTCGTCGGTCGCTTCAAAGAAGATTCCAGAAAACCTCAACGAATGGTTTGATTCCGTTAAGACTCTCGCCGATACCCCAAATGATGTGGGTGCGCGTAAGGTCGTGTTAGAGAAAGCAGGGCTTGTAACTAAAACCTTGAATGAATTTCATGAAACAGTTCGTCAACAGTCTGATTCTACGAATAAAAAATTAGATATGGGTATCGAGCGAGTTAACCAACTTGCGTACGAGATCCGTGATGTTCAGCGTTTAATGATGCGAACTCCTGGGCCTCATAATGACCTACGAGATCAGCATGAAAAGTTGATTAATGAGCTTTCTGGTTACACCAAGGTTACGGTGACACCACGCTCAAATGCCGAAGGGTTTAATGTCCATATTGGTAATGGCCATACCTTGGTCTCTGGTAGTGAAGCGAGTCAGCTGAAGATGGTTGATGGCTTACCCGATGCACATCAGCGCCGCCTAGCGATTGTTGAAGGTAAGTCTTTAAAACCGATCACCAGCAGTGATATCGACGGAAAAATCGGCGCCATGCTAGACATGCGTGACGAACATATCCCAGCAATCATGGATGAGCTTGGTCGTTTGGCGACCGCGTTTTCATATGAGGTCAATAGTCTTCAAGAACAAGGTTTGGATCTTAACGGCAACGTAGGTAAGGACTTGTTTACCGACGTGAACTCAGAGCTGGTGGCAAAATCTCGTGTCACGGCTAGCGGGCAATCGAAAGCCGATGTTGCGGTATACATTGATGATACTTCTGCCTTAAAAGGCGGTGAGTATGGACTGAAATACGATGGCAGTGATTATGTCGTGACTAAGCCGAACGGTGAGACCGTTAAGATGGCGACCGACTCTAGCGGTAGTGCTTTTTATCTTGATGGCATGCGAGTGGAAGTACGTAACCCTCCTGAACTAGGAGAGAAACTGTTACTGCGTCCAACGCGTAATTTTGCTGCGCAGATTCATATGGAAACCAAAGACCCGAAAGACATTGCTGCGCAAAGTTATGAGGCATCGACCACGTTTGCCAAGGGTACAGCGGGATTTAAAATCCTAGAAGCAGGTCAACTGCGTGAGTTTGAAGTGATTGTCTCACCAAAAGGTGAGCAGTTTGCTGTGACGGATCCGAAGGGTAACATTTTAATGCAGCCTCAACCGTATCCGCCACAAGGGCCAGTGACCATCAACGGTACAACGTTTGAGCTCACACCCGGTGCGGTGGCAAATGATAAGTTTACGGCAAACCTTGTCCCATCAGAAGGTGACAACGGTAACCTGCGTAAGCTACAAGATCTTCAAACAGGAAAGCTGTTGAATGATGGTGAGTCTACGATTTTAGACCTTTACCACAACTTGAATACTAATACGGGCTTGAAGTCTTCAACGGCAAATCGCCTGAGTGATATTGCGACATTAGAAAAACAGTCGGCTCAAGAACGTATTGCTTCTATCTCGGGAGTAAACCTCGATGAAGAAGCGGCAAACATGATGAAATTTCAGCAAGCGTATATGGCTTCTTCACGTATCATGCAAGCAGCCAACGATACGTTTAACACTATTTTGGCTCTGAGATAGGAAGGTATAAATGTTGAATCGTATCTCTAGCTTCCATAATTATCAGTCAGTACAAAACGACTTGCGCCGTCAAGAGAACAAGGTGCATCACAACCAAGCACAACTTGCTTCGGGTAAGAAGTTACAGTCGCCAAGTGATGACCCATTAGCGACGCACTATTTACAGAACATTGGTCAGCAGTCAGAACAGCTTAAACAGTATGTCGATGCGATTACTCTAGTCAGAAACCGTCTTGAGCATCATGAAGTATTGGTTTCTAACACTGAAGGCTTTGCTGATGAAGCAAAACGAACCGTGATGGAAATGATTAACGGTGCGCTTTCTCCGGAAGACCGTTTAGCTAAGAAGCGTGAAATTCAAGAACTGGCGAATAACTTCCTGCATTTAGCCAACTCTCAAGATGAGTCGGGTAACTACACGTTTGCAGGCACTAAGCCGAAAAATCAGCCTTTCTTTCGAGATAACGAAGGGAATGTGACATATCAAGGTGATGACTACCAACGCAAGATGCGTGTGGCAAGCAGCTTTGAAATGGCAATGAATGATCCGGGCAGCAAGATGTTTATGGAAATAGACAACCCGTTCGGTGACTACGAACCTCAGTACGAGCTTGAACCTGCGTCTGAGTTATTGCTCGGGCGTGCGACCAACAGCGATGAAGATGGGTCTACTTATAAAGTGACGTTTGTCGACATGCAGACGGGCAATTTCGCTTATCAGCTTGAAAAAGACGGCGCAGTGGTTGCGGCAGAAGATTTTGATCCTTCGACAGGCATTGTTTATGAAGGGCTGAATATTCAAATCAAAGGCCAAATCACTAAAGGTGATTCGATCACCTTAGAACCACGAGAGACTTTCTCTATCTTTGATACGTTCAAAGAGGCTGCTGAGCAGGCTGAAAACCCGGTATCGGATGCATCAGCAACAGCGAAACTGCACCAAGTAACTGAAGAGTTCCACGCTGCGTTTATCCATTTGACCAAGGCAAGAACCGATGTTGGTGCACGCTTGAGTACTTTGGATATTCAAGAGCAACAACATGAAGATTTCAAGTTGTCTTTAGCAAAAGCAAAAAGCAACTTTGAAGACTTGGATTACTCGAAAGCGATCATTGAGTTCAATGAAAACTCTCGAGCACTACAAGCTTCTCAACAAGCGTTTGGCAAAACCAAAGACCTGACCTTGTTTAACTATATTTAATGATCAATCGGTATTTAATGGTGGCTTGTCGATCACCATGGCGTTGATTCCTTGCCGTATGTGCTATGCCATACGTGCGAATGACGCCACAGTTTGCCGCTTTTTTGTACGAAGCATGATGTTTCTAGAATAGCGGCAAAAAACGGCAATAAGGAAGGTGAATGTTTTTCATCTTCTAATAGTAGAAAATCATAATTGCGCAGTGTTGTTTGTAAGCTTCTGATTTTTAGATAATTAAAAAATTATTTATATGATATTAAACTTGGCATACAACTTGTATCTGTGTTGGTTATAAATGATTAATACAGATCTTAAACCTTGTATAGGGTTTATCGAGTAATACACGGTCAGTGCTTATCCATATGAGAGTAAAGCTGGCCGCTTCGCAGAAACTTTGCGAACTCATAAGGAGAGCAAAATGGCTATCAATGTAAGCACTAACGTATCTGCTATGACAGCACAGCGTTACCTGAATAAAGCATCTAATGACTTAGCGACTTCTATGGAGCGTTTGTCATCTGGTCACAAGATCAACAGCGCGAAAGATGATGCGGCAGGTCTGCAAATCTCGAACCGTCTAACCGCTCAGTCTCGTGGTCTTGATGTGGCAATGCGTAATGCCAACGACGGTATTTCGATTGCTCAAACAGCAGAAGGCGCGATGAACGAATCGACTAACGTACTACAACGTATGCGTGATCTAGCGATTCAATCATCAAACGGCACTAACTCGCCGGCAGAGCGTACTGCACTGAACGAAGAGTCAATGGCACTTCAAGATGAGCTTAACCGTATTGCGGAAACCACATCGTTTGGTGGTCGTCGTCTACTGAACGGTTCATTCGGTGAAGCTTCATTCCAGATCGGTTCTAACTCTGGTGAAGCAATGATCATGGCTCTGACAAGTATCCGTGCAGATGACTACCGTATGGGTGGTACTACGTTCGATTCAGAAAACGCGAAAGATAAGAACTGGGAAGTGCCGCCAACAGCGAGCGATCTTAAGTTCGAATTCAAAACCAAAGCGGGTGAAGACATCGTTTTAGATATCAATACCAAAGCGGGCGATGATATCGAAGAGCTTGCGACTTACATTAATGGTCAGTCTGATCTTGTGAACGCATCGGTTACTGATGATGGTCGCATTCAACTGTTCGTTGCTGAACCTGACCTTGACGGCCCAATGTCTATCTCTGGTGGTCTAGCGTCTGAGCTAGGTATTAAGAGTGAAGGCCGCGCAACATCGGTTCAAGATATTAGTTTGATGAGCGTAGCAGGATCACAGAATGCTATTAGCGTGATTGATTCTGCAATGAAATACGTAGATTCACAGCGTGCTGATTTGGGTGCAAAGCAGAACCGTCTAAGCCACAGTATTAATAACTTGGCAAACGTACAAGAGAACGTAGACGCTTCAAACAGCCGAATCAAAGATACGGACTTTGCGAAAGAGACGACGCAAATGACCAAATCACAAATTCTGCAACAAGCAGGTACTTCGATACTTGCTCAAGCGAAACAGTTGCCTAACTCTGCGATGTCACTATTGCAATAGTTATTGGTTGAACTCGCTGCTCGTGTTCAGACGTGAGCCATGCAGCAAGGGAAACTGGCAAGCATACTTACTATTGAGTGTTTAGCTCTCTCATCTCTCACCTGCTATCCATTTTTACAGTAAGAATGCAACGGCAAGTCGGAAATGTGTTCATTTCTCGATGATCTCCACACAGGCTCTGACGCGCCAACTAGCCCCGGTTCTCTCAAAGGAAAAGGGGCTTTTTCCTTTCTGTATTTCTTGTTTTTGCTATTTACTTTCCTGCGAATTTTCTCGCTCTACCTTTTTCAAATCTCTATTTGACTGTTCTTCTTCACGATAAATAATCTCATCTATTACACAAGATCTGCCTAACTCGGAGATCTTTGGCGATTGATCATTTCTCCACCTTGAGCCATTTAGACGGCGGTTCGTACGCTTTCTGAACAGATTAAGATCTTTTTCCAATTGAAATCTATCGCTGTATTAGAAAATGATGAAAATTAAGTTGTTGATAAATATTAGATTAATATTTTTTTTGTGGTTTTTTGAAAGTTTTTCTAAAGCTTCTGATTTTCGCGCCGTTATTAAAAGTAACTTTGAGAGAACTACTTGGTTTTCCGAGACGTCGGAAACCGCTATACCGGAAAATCAATTGGAGAAATCACCATGGCAGTGAATGTAAATACAAACGTTTCAGCGATGACAGCGCAACGTTACCTAAACAACGCAAACAGCGCACAACAAACATCAATGGAGCGTCTAGCTTCTGGCTCAAAAATCAACAGCGCAAAAGATGACGCTGCGGGTCTACAAATCTCGAACCGTTTGAACGTTCAAAGTCGTGGTCTTGATGTTGCTGTACGTAACGCGAACGACGGTATCTCAATTGCACAAACAGCTGAAGGTGCAATGAATGAGACGACTAACATCCTGCAACGTATGCGTGATTTGTCTCTACAATCTTCAAACGGCTCAAACTCAAAATCTGAGCGTGTAGCGATTCAAGAAGAAGTAACAGCGCTGAACGACGAACTGAACCGTATCGCGGAAACGACGTCTTTTGGTGGCAACAAGTTGCTTAACGGTACTCACGGTACTAAATCATTCCAAATCGGTGCAGACAACGGTGAAGCGGTAATGCTTCAACTGAAAGACATGCGCTCTGATAACGCTCAGATGGGTGGTAAGAGCTACCAAACTGAGAACGCGAAAGATAAAGATTGGAACGTTCAAGCAGGCTCTAACGACCTAAAAATGTCGTTCACTGATAACTTCGGTCAAGCACAAGAAATCGACATCAGCGCAAAAGCGGGTGACGACATCGAAGAGCTAGCAACGTACATCAACGGTCAACAAGACTCTGTTAAAGCGTCTGTAACTGAAGACGGTAAGCTACAAATGTTTACTGGTAACAACAAGGTTGAAGGCGAAGTGGCATTCTCTGGCAGCCTGGCTGGCGAACTAGGCATGCAACCTGGCAAAGACGTAACGGTTGATACTATCGACGTAACATCAGTTGGCGGCGCACAAGAGTCTGTAGCTATTATCGATGCGGCACTTAAGTATGTAGATAGCCACCGTGCTGAGCTAGGTGCTTTCCAAAACCGTTTCGACCACGCTATCAGCAACTTAGACAACATTAACGAGAACGTTAACGCATCTAAGAGCCGTATTAAAGATACCGATTTCGCGAAAGAAACGACTCAGATGACTAAGTCTCAGATCCTTTCTCAAGCTTCAAGCTCGATTCTTGCTCAAGCGAAGCAAGCTCCGAACTCGGCACTTAGCCTACTAGGTTAATCGATTAAAAAGCCACGTTGACTATAAGCGTCAACGTTAGGCTTCCACAAATTAGCTCGTGGTGAGAGATGAGCGCTAAACAGACCCAGCTTCGGCTGGGTTTTTTATGGTTCA
>NZ_JBFRNU010000064.1:0-27399 GCF_041471145.1 Vibrio sp. 10N.261.54.A5
TACGAGATACGAGATACGATCAGGATGTCTCTTAGTGAAATGAAGTTCAACATACTTCAACGCTAAATTGTATTGAGCTTCCCTAGAATACAGACGTAAAAAAACCGCTAGTTGCCTAGCGGTTTTTTTGGTTTAGCGAAACTTATTAAGCCAAGGCCTAAGGCATCTCGTCAAACTCTTCACCTTCTTTGTCCACTTGTGGTGGCATTAGGTGTTCACGCGTAATACCTAACTTCATAGCCAGTGCAGATGCAACGTAGATAGAAGAGTAAGTACCAACCGTAATACCCAATAAAAGTGCAGTCGCGAAGCCGTGGATCATAGCGCCGCCCTGAACGAACAGTGCGATAACTACGAATAACGTGGTACCAGAAGTGATCAATGTACGGCTCAATGTTTGTGTGATTGAGCTGTTCAGTACTTCAGGCGCTTCACCCTTACGCATCTTACGGAAGTTCTCACGAATACGGTCGAATACAACAATGGTATCGTTGAGGGAGTAACCGACGACCGTTAGCAAGGCTGCTACGATGGTAAGGTCGACCTCAATTTGCATTAGAGAGAACACACCCAGAGTGATGATAACGTCGTGCGCCAGTGCTAATACTGCACCCGCAGCCAAACGCCATTCAAATCGCACTGATACGTAGATCAAGATACAGATAAGAGAAACTAGAATAGCAAGGCCACCCGCTTCTGTTAATTCGTCACCCACGTTAGGACCAACGAACTCGATACGACGCATTTCAACTTGCTCACCAGTACCATTCTCAATAGCAGAAAGGATTTGGTTACCAAGCGTTTCGCCCGCTACGCCATCACGTGGACGTAAACGAACCATCACATCACGAGCTGAACCGAAGTTCTGTACCGTTGCATCACCAAAGCCTTCGGCTTCTAGTGCACTACGAATATCAGGAAGGTGTGCCGGTTGTTCAAAACCAACTTCAATCAGAGTACCGCCAGTAAAATCTAGACCCCAGTTCAACGATTTCGTTGTTAGGGTGAAGATAGCAGTACCAATCATCAAGATAGAAAAAACAAAGGCAACCTTTGACCAACGCATAAAGTCGATCATTTTGTCTGCTTTTAGAATCTGAAACATATTAATTCCTAGCCTTAGATCGACAGTTTTTTAACGCGTTTGCCGCCATACATCAGGTTCACGATACAACGTGTTCCGATAATAGCTGTAAACATTGAAGTCAAGATACCGATAGACAGCGTTACCGCGAAGCCTTTGATAGCACCCGTACCCACAGCAAATAGAATGATTGCTGTTAGTAGTGTGGTGATGTTGGCATCGGCGATTGTGCTGAATGCGTTCGCGTAACCTTGGTGAATCGCTTGTTGTGGACTGCGTCCATCTCGAAGCTCTTCACGTATACGCTCAAAGATCAGAACGTTCGCATCAACCGCCATACCAACCGTTAATACGATACCGGCAATACCTGGTAGGGTCATGGTAGCCCCCGGAATCATCGACATAACACCGATAATCAACACCAAGTTAGCCATTAGCGCAACGTTCGCAATCAGACCAAAGCTACGGTAGTAAAGCAGCGTAAACAGCATTACAGCAGCCATACCCCAAACCATCGCCATGATACCCATATCGATGTTTTGCTGCCCCATAGATGGACCAATGGTACGTTCTTCTACAATCGAGATAGGCGCAATCAATGCACCAGCACGCAGTAGAAGTGCCAAGTTATGAGCTTCAGCCGTTGAATCGATACCAGTAATACGGAAGTTACGGCCTAGCGCAGATTGAATCGTCGCTTGGTTAATCACTTCTTCGTGCTTACTCAAGATAACTCGACCTTCCGGTGTTTTACGACCGCTGTCTTTGTACTCTGCAAATACCGTTGCCATTAGCTTACCGATATTCTGACGAGAGAATGCAGACATCTTGCTACCACCTTCGCTGTCTAGCGAGATGTTAACTTGAGGACGACCATATTCATCAACACTTGAGCTTGCATCAGTAATACTTGAGCCGCCTAGAATAACGCGCTTCTTAAGTACCACAGGACGACCATCACGATCTTGCTTGATTTCGCTACCCGCAGGGGCACGACCAGAAGCGGCAGCGGCTAAGTCAGCACTGCTATCCACTTCACGGAACTCAAGCGTCGCGGTAGCACCAAGAATTTCTTTAGCGCGAGCCGTGTCTTGAACACCAGGCAATTCCACTACGATACGGCTAGAGCCTTGACGTTGAACCAAAGGTTCAGCAACACCAAGTTCGTTAACACGGTTACGTAGAATGGTAATGTTTTGCTCTACCGCATAGTTGCGGATTTCTTGAAGACGAGCCTCTGTGAAGCTAGCAACCAAAGAAAAACGACCATTAGATTCAGAATCTACAAACGTCATGTCTTGGTGCTTAGATTGCAGTAGCGATTTCGCTTCAGCAAGCTGCTCGGCGTTACGTAGAATCACTTCAACCGCATCTTTACCAGATGGGCGAATTGCACGGTAACGGATTTTTTCTTCACGAAGTTCGCTACGGAACGCTTCTTCTTGTTGGCCAACCAGCTTTTGCATCGCAGCGTCCATATCCACTTCCATCAAGAAGTGAACACCACCACGTAGGTCAAGACCAAGCTTCATTGGTGCAGCACCAATAGATTCAAGCCAATCAGGAGTTGAAGCAGCTAAGTTTAAAGCAACGATTACGTCTTCATCTAATGCTTCAGTGATGACATCACGAGCACTAATTTGAGAGTCTGTATCGTTAAAGCGAACAAGAATGGAACCGTTTTCTAGAGCAACGGATTTAGTAGAAAGGTTTTCAGCTTCAAGAGCATTGGTGACAGCATCCAGCGTAGACATATCTACAGAGGCGCCGCGCGCCCCTGTAACTTGAACTGCCGGATCTTCACCGTATATATTCGGAAGTGCGTACAACGCAGCGATGGCGATAGTAAACACCACCATCAGGTACTTCCATAACGGGTAACGGTTTAGCACAGCGAGGATCCTCTAGCTGTTTATAGAGATTTCAGAGTACCTTTTGGTAGCACTGCTGTAACGAAGTCTTTCTTGATAACTACTTCGTTGTTTGCATTCAGTTCGATAGCAACGTAGTCGCTGTCTTCTGCAATCTTAGTGATCTTGCCAATTAGGCCGCCGCTTGTAAGAACTTCATCACCTTTGCCCATAGAAGACATAAGGTTCTTGTGCTCTTTAACACGCTTAGCTTGTGGACGGTAGATCATGAAGTAGAAGATCACAGCGAACATACCTAGCATGATAAGCATTTCGAAACCGCCGCCTGCTGGTGCACCTTCTGCTGCTGCGTGAGCTTGAGAAATAAACATTTAAAACATCCTCTATTTATATTTTCGTAATTGTTTGTCTAATTGGGTCGCATCCCTTTATTTTCAAGCCCCATCACTCGGAAGAGAGATAGGGCTCGCAAAAAAGAAATACTAAGATTCTTTACCTAGTGGTGGCACTTCACGCCCCATTCTTGCGTAGAACTCTGCAACGAACTCTTCAAAGCGGTCTTCATCGATAGACTGACGAATGTCTGACATTACTCGTTGGTAGAAACGCAGGTTATGAATCGTGTTCAGTCGAGCACCTAGGATTTCGTTACAACGATCCAAATGGTGTAAGTACGACTTGCTGTAGTTCTTACAAGTGTAACAGTCACACTCTGAATCTAGTGGTGTTGTATCGGTTTTATGCTTCGCATTACGGATCTTGATCACACCTTCAGTCACAAACAGGTGGCCGTTACGTGCATTTCGCGTTGGCATTACACAGTCAAACATGTCGATACCACGGCGAACACCTTCAACCAAGTCTTCCGGTTTGCCTACGCCCATTAGGTAACGTGGCTTATCTTCTGGCAGTTGAGGACATGTGTGCTCAAGAATGCGGTGCATATCTTCTTTTGGTTCGCCTACTGCTAGGCCACCTACTGCGTAACCGTCAAAACCAATTTCTGTTAGGCCTTTAACGGATACATCACGAAGGTCTTCGTACACGCCACCTTGAACGATACCGAACAGTGAGTTCGGGTTTTCAAGTTTGTCGAAGTGGTTACGTGAACGCTCAGCCCAACGAAGAGACATCTCCATTGAGTCTTTTGCTTCTTTGTGTGTCGCAGGGTAAGGCGTACACTCATCGAAGATCATTACGATGTCTGAACCTAAATCTTTTTGGATTTCCATAGACTTCTCAGCGTCCATGAAGATCTTGTCACCGTTTACAGGGTTACGGAAATGAACACCCTCTTCAGTGATTTTACGCATTGCACCTAGGCTGAATACTTGGAAGCCGCCTGAATCAGTCAGGATAGGACCGTGCCAGTTCATGAAATCGTGCAGGTCACCGTGCATTTTCATGATTTCTTGACCAGGACGTAGCCATAGGTGGAATGTGTTACCTAATAGGATTTCAGCACCTGTGTCTTTTACTTCTTCAGGTGTCATACCTTTAACAGTACCGTAAGTACCTACAGGCATGAATGCTGGGGTTTCGACGGTACCGCGTTCAAACTGAAGTTGACCACGACGTGCGCCGCTATTAGTTTTTTTAAGTTCGTATTTTAATTTCACGAAGCCTCCAATATGCCAGAGAAACAATCTGACTGTTAATTCAGAACCTTAGGCCAAACAAAAGTTCAGTCTAGTGGGTTCTATGAGGAGCGGTCGCGTATTCCTTGCGAGAGATTAGACAGACACCCTGCCCGACTCCTAGCTTACTGCTAGCACCCGTAAATTTTTGTATCGCTTAAACCAGCTTAAGTTAGCTCGTTTTCTTATTGATGAACATCGCATCGCCGTAGCTGAAGAAACGATATTCGCTCTTCACTGCGTGATCGTAAGCGCCCATCACATTATCGTAGCCAGCAAATGCACTCACCAACATAATCAGTGTTGATTCTGGCAAGTGGAAGTTGGTAATCAGGCAATCCACCAACTGGTATTCATAGCCAGGGAAGATGAAGATTTCTGTATCACCAAAGAAAGGAACGAGCTCGGTGCCTTTCTTCAATGCATCTTGCGCTGCACTTTCTAGTGAGCGTACTGATGTTGTACCAACAGCAATAATACGTCCGCCACGAGCTTTTGCTGCAGCTACGGCGTCAACCACTTCTTGCGGCACTTCAACGTACTCAGCATGCATGTGGTGATCATTGATGTTATCTACTTTTACTGGCTGGAACGTACCAGCACCAACGTGAAGCGTCACGTAAGCAAACTCAACACCTTTTTCTTTCATGTCGGCCATTAGCTTGTCATCAAAGTGAAGGCCTGCTGTTGGCGCTGCAACCGCACCCGGCTTTTCATTATAGACAGTCTGGTAGCGCTCTTTATCTGCATCTTCATCAGGACGATCGATGTAAGGAGGCAGTGGCATGTGACCAACACTGTTAAGAATCTCTAAAACGCTTTGATCGGATGTGAAATGGATTTCGAATAACGCATCGTGACGCGCCACCATTTCAGCTTCATATTCATCGTTCTCACCAAGGAACAACTTGGTACCCGGCTTCGGTGATTTAGAACAACGAACATGCGCAAGAATGCTTTTCTCATCAAGCATACGTTCAACCAGCACTTCAAGCTTACCGCCTGATGCCTTGCGACCAAATACACGAGCTGGAATCACTCGAGTGTTATTGAAAACAACAAGATCGCCTGGCTCAACCAAGTCTAAAACGTCTTTAAACGAACCATCAGCTAGGTTACCGCTGTTGCCATCTAATTTAAGCAGGCGGCTTGCTGTACGCTCCTCTTGAGGGTAGCGAGCAATGAGTTCATCTGGTAGGTCAAAGTGAAAATCTGAAACTTGCATGTGTCTAGTCTTGTCTTAGTTGATGAGATTTGTGCCGTTGACGAATCATAAATCGTAGTTGCTGGATAATCGTTACGGTAAGTCAATCGTTACCAGAAACACATCGCAAACACGACTAAAAATTTCGCAGTGGGCTAGTATAGGCACACGAGCCGCAATAGCAAGGTTTACAGCACTGGATTATTGTAAAGAGGCGTAAAATAATGCGACTGATTCACCTCCTCAAGCTAAAGAATTAGTTGCATAAAACTCACCCAGGAATGCGTCAGATCTCAGTTATTTTTTGGATAAAAAACTATAGTAATAGCAACAAATAAAAAAGAAGGAGGTTCGTATGATCAAGGTTGAAGATATGATGACTCGCAACCCTCATACCCTATTGCGCTCACACTCACTGGCCGATGCTAAGCACATGATGGAAGCACTTGATATCCGCCATATTCCGGTCGTCGATTCCGACAGGCAACTACTAGGTGTCGTCACACAACGAGACGTTCTCGCCGCTCAAGAATCCAGCCTACAAAACATCCCACAAGCTCAATCTTTTACTCTTGCTACTCCCCTCAACGACATCATGCACAAAAGTGTTATGTCGGTAGAGCCGCGTGCAGGATTAAAAGAATCGGCTATCTACATGCAGAAACATAAAGTGGGCTGTTTACCTGTCGTAGAAAACCACGAACTAGTAGGCATTATTACAGACAGCGATTTTGTCACGATAGCGATCAATTTACTGGAGCTGCAAGAAGAAGTAGAGCCAGAAGAAGCAGAAGTAGAGTAACGCTCGGAATTGATATAAAGAAGAGCGGCCAATTCAGCCGCTCAGAGGGATTGTTGTCGCAGCGGATTATTATAGAAGCTCAGATACCACATCCGCTAATTGATGGAATGTCTCACGACGCGAAGAGCTTGGTCGCCAGACAAGGCCAATATCTCGGTAGGCCTGCTGACCAGGAGGATCGATCACAACGAGATTCTGGTTTTCCAATAAACCGTGGTCGATCGCCATTTGCGGAATAAAGGTGGTTCCTAAACCATTGGCCACCATTTGCACCAATGTGTGAAGGCTCGTCGCAGTGAACGGGTTGATCTTCTCTTTATCCGTTAACTTACAAGCCGACACAGCATGCTCGGTTAAGCAATGCTCGTTCTCCAACAAAAATACAGATTCGTCTGGCAGGTCATCGTATTTAATCGGAACGCGAATACCATCAGCTTGATTGCGACTGATCACCATCCGGAAAGGGTCTTGCCCAACAACTTGGCTTTCCATATTGTCGATATCGACAGGCAAAGCCAGAATCAGCACATCTAAGTCTCCATGACGCAGCGCAGCCAATAGGTTGGTCGTTGTGTCTTCACGTAACAGCAAATTTAATTGTGGAAAGCGCTGGTTGGCTTCCTGTACCAAATCGCACAAAAGGAACGGCGCTATAGTAGGAATACACCCGACTCGCAGCTGCCCTTGCATCGCATCCCCGTTACATAGATTTCCAAGCTCTACGAGATCTTGTCCTTTCGCTAGTAGCTCTCGACCGTGCTTGACCACCAGCTCACCTGCTTGCGTGAAAACTAGCGGGCTCTTTTTATCTTTCTTCTCATAAAGCGGGCAACCAATCAGCTCTTCTAGGTTTTGAATGCCTTTACTTAGCGTAGATTGACTGACGAAACAGCGATCTGCGGCATCACTGAAATGACGAGTTTCGTGAAGAGTAACAAGATAGTGAAGTTGCTTAAGACTTGGCCATTTATTCATGAAATTACTTTGTAATATAAGTAGGATAAGTTAGGTAAAGGTCATTCGACCTAAGGACAGGACAAAGAATAAGCTTATCGCTTTTTTCGATTAACTTAATCTATTTAATTCGCTTTTTTCTATAGTACCGATTGTACTATAGTTTGTCCCGTAGAAACGGAGCCCAAACAAAGATGTGTTGGGCCAACTAATTTTTTAGGAGATTCCAAAATGGTACTAGTAGGTCGTCAAGCCCCTGACTTTACTGCAGCAGCTGTTCTAGGTAACGGTGAGATCGTTGATAACTTCAACTTCGCAGAATTCACTAAAGGTAAGAAAGCTGTAGTTTTCTTCTACCCACTAGACTTCACTTTCGTTTGTCCTTCAGAGCTAATCGCTTTCGACAACCGTCTTGAAGATTTCCAAGCTAAAGGCGTTGAAGTAATCGGTGTTTCTATCGATTCTCAATTCTCTCACAACGCATGGCGTAACACTGCTATCGCTGATGGCGGTATTGGTCAAGTTAAATACCCTCTAATTGCTGACGTTAAGCACGAGATCTGCAAAGCATACGATGTTGAGCACCCAGAAGCAGGCGTTGCTTTCCGTGGTTCTTTCCTAATCGACGCTGACGGTCTTGTACGTCACCAAGTAGTTAACGATCTTCCACTAGGTCGTAACATCGACGAAATGCTACGCATGGTAGACGCACTAAACTTCCACGAGAAGAACGGTGAAGTTTGTCCTGCACAATGGGAAGAAGGCAAATCAGGTATGGACGCATCTCCAAAAGGTGTTGCAGCATTCCTATCTGAGCACGCTGACGACCTAAGCAAGTAATTACCTCTTAAGCCCGAACTCAACGCGGGTTAATGGTTGGAAGATTCTCTTTAAAGAGACATAAAGCATAAGCTAATAGCGCAAAGCGCACCGCCAATCAGTTAAGAAGTAAAGTCCTATTAAAAGCCCGAAGTTAACGCTTCGGGCTTTTTGTTTTCCCCCTCCTCGCTCCCCTAGACTGACTCTTGTAATAGATAATTGAGGTAGCGATAAACCTAAACTTTACCTCTATTTTCCCTTATCCCCATCTATTCAGAATCACACCTAGATTGCTATTATTTCATCAGTATCTTTTTGAACGGATAAACACGATGAACACCGAAATTGAAGTCTGTATCGATAACTTAGAATCTCTTCATACCGCACTATCTGGTGGCGCGAATCGAATTGAGCTTTGCTCTTCATTAGCACTTGGCGGATTAACTCCAAGCTTCGGAATGATGAAACAAGCGGCAATAGTTTCGTCGGTTCCGGTCTACGCTATGATACGCCCAAGACAAGGCGACTTCATTTTCGATAACGACGATATGCTCTGTATGCTTGAAGATATTGAAGCTTGCGCAAATGCAGGATTGGATGGGGTCGTACTTGGTGTGTTAGCGCCGAACGGAAGTATTGATATGCCAAAGATGCAACAACTGGCTGACAAAGCGCACTCGTTAAAGCTTGGGATTACCTTCCACAGAGCCATCGATCAAAGCTCTGATTTCCAAGCAGCATTAGAACAAATCATTACACTTGGATGCGAAAGAGTCCTGACATCAGGGCTTGCTGCTAATGCTGAGCAAGGTATCGATGTATTGGCTGCAATGGTCAAACAAGCCGATGGACGAATTGATATCATGGCGGGGGCTGGCGTTAACGCTGCGAATGCCAAAATGATTCAAAGCGCTACCCAAGTACCTGCTCTTCACCTTTCAGGTAAATCGACAAGGCCGAGTCTAATGGAAAACAACTCAAGTGCTCAAATGGGCAGTGATAATATTGATGATTATCAGATCCCAGTGACAGATGCGAGTAAGATATCTGATGTGAGAGCCGCCCTCACCGCTTAGGGCAATAGTCGCCAGCATAAATCCAGAGAACCTCGCTGACTAATCTAACTGACTGACGTATATTAGATTTAATAGCGCAGAAAATTTTCATGGATAGATATGGCTAAAGACTTATTCAGCTCTCTTGATTTAAACCTGTTACGAAGCAAAACATGTTTGGAAGAAACCAAACCCACGGCTTTCAGGCTGAGATTGGTGTGGCAAGTTATGACGGTACAAAAACGCGCTCAGGCGAAGTAGAAGAGAAAACAACACATGGTATAAGCCTAGGTGGTGCCTACGTTTACCAAGCGACACCAATGCTTGGATTACGTGCTGGTGTTGATATGAATATTTTTGATCACAACAAAACCTTTGTGCCTTACGACACAACGGTCAATTTCAACCTTGGTGCCATTATTAGCTTCTAAAGATAAGCTCTATTTTAGTGCGTCATCAAGGCTTTGATCACCGAGGTGACGTACATCTTTACCCTTCACAAAGTAAATAATGTATTCGCAGATATTTTGGCAGCGGTCTCCCACTCGCTCAATCGCACGAGCTGACCACATCACCTGCAAAATATTAGGGATGTTCTTAGGGTCTTCCATCATATAGGTCATTAACTGACGAATAACGGCTTCGTATTCCGCATCCAACTTATCATCAAGTTTGTGAACTTCAGCAGCCGCATCAACATCCATACGAGCAAAAGCATCTAACACTTGGTGAAGCATGGTGATTGCCTGACGGCAAAGAGGCTCTAACGAAACATGGAATTTTTGCTCTTTGGTTGAAGGGATCTCAATAGCACCTTGCGCAATTTTAGAAGCAACATCGCCAATACGTTCCAGATCGGTAATGGTTTTGATGATCGCCATAATCAAACGCAGATCCTTCGCTGTCGGCTGACGCTTTGCAATGATTCGAGTACACGCCTCATCAATCGACACTTCCATCGCATTCACTTTGTGGTCATCACGAATCACTTTTTTGGCCAATTCAACATCGTCTTTATGAAGCGCCTGCATTGCAAACGAGAGTTGCTGCTCCACTAACCCGCCCATGGTCAATACATGAGTACGGATCGATTCTAACTCGACATTGAATTGCCCTGAAATGTGGCGACCGAAATGCATACTTGCTCCTTGAAAGAAATGAAGAAAGCCATTTTTGTAGAGTGACTTAGCTCTAGATGACACCTTTGGAGAGGTTAGCCATATCTACCAGTAATGTAGTCTTCCGTCTGGTTTTTCAATGGAGACGTAAAAATTGAGTCCGTATCTGAGTACTCGATCAATTTTCCCATATGAATAAAGGCAGTATGGTCACTTACACGCGCGGCTTGTTGCATGTTGTGGGTAACAATCACCACTGTGTATTGCGTTTTGAGATCGTTGATCAACTCTTCAATCGTCAAAGTAGAAATCGGATCGAGTGCCGATGTCGGCTCATCTAACAACAGCACTTCAGGCTCAATCGCAACCGCACGAGCGATAACCAAACGCTGCTGTTGACCGCCAGATAAACCAAAAGCATTCTCATGCAACCGATCTTTCACTTCATCCCATAACGCAGCAGCGCGCAGAGAGCGTTCAACCGCATCATCAAGGTCTCGGCTGTTGCTAACGCCTTGTAGCCTCAAGCCATAAACCACATTCTCATAGATAGATTTAGGAAAAGGGTTTGGACGCTGGAATACCATACCCACACGGCGTCGTAAGGTCGCAACATCCACCTTAGGGTGATAGACGTTCTTGCCATGAAGCTTCACTTTCCCGGAAACCTTACAGCCTTCAACAAGATCGTTCATGCGATTAATGCAGCGCAGCAGAGTCGACTTACCACACCCAGAAGGGCCGATAAACGCCGTCACCTGCCCCTTCGGGATCTGCATCGAGATATCATCAAGTGCTTGGCTCTCTTTATAGTAAAGATTTAGCCCTTCGATCGAGATAGCAATTTGCTCATCCTTCAGATTGTGAACATCAAGTGGTGCTTGGTAACCCAAGGTTTCATTAATCGAGAACATCTAATCTTGTCCTAAGGTTCGGTATTTTTCACGCAAGTTATTACGGATATTGATGGCTGTTAAGTTCAACCCAACAATCACCGTAACCAATAAAAATGAAGTCGCATACACTAAAGGTCGTGCCGCTTCGATATTAGAGGTTTGAAAACCAACATCATAGATATGAAAGCCTAAATGCATGAACTTTCTATCTAAGTGTAAATACGGAAACTGACCATCGACTGGCAAGCTAGATGCCAATTTAACAACACCCACCAGCATAAGTGGTGCAACTTCCCCCGCGGCTCTCGCGATTGCCAAAATTAAACCAGTGATAATCGCTGGGCTTGCCATCGGTAAAACAATGCGCCAAAGCGTCTCAAATTGAGTCGCACCAAGCGCTAATGAACCGTGCCTCACTGCACTAGGAATACGCGTTAAGCCCTCTTCCGTGGTTACGATAACGACTGGAAGCGTCAAGACCGCTAAGGTTAGTGCTGACCAAAGTAGACCCGGCGTACCAAATGTCGGTGCTGGCAATCGCTCTGCATAGAACAACGTATCAATCGAGCCACCAATGGTATAGACGAAAAAGCCTAAACCAAAAACGCCATACACAATCGACGGTACACCCGCCAAGTTAATCACGGCGATACGAATTAAACGTGTTAGTGCGTTGTTTTTTGCGTATTCATGAAGATATATCGCAGCGACCACGCCAAGAGGCATCACGACGATCGACATGAGAATAACCAACAGTACTGTACCGAAAATGGCAGGGAATACACCGCCTTCAGAGTTTGAGTCTCGTGGGTTCTCTGATAAGAATTTCCAAACTTGTTTGCCCCAGTGCCCAACCTTTTCTAGGTAAGACATATTATTTGGGTACCAATAATCCAGAATGTGGCTGAGCGAGATCTCGACCAGCTCGCCTGTCATATCCTCAACCAGCAAGCTTTCGACATTAAGTTGCGTTCTAAGGTGCTCAAGCTTAACTTCGGCTTCACCTAACTGGCGGTTTAATTCCAGTTTAGTTTGAGTATAGGTTGTAAGGTATTCATCACTCACTGACTCATTGAGTTCAAGCTTACGCTTTTCTAAGCGCAGGTTTTCCAATTGCCAGCTGATATTACGAATTTCTTGGTTCACGACACGCGACGTTTCTTTACGTAACGTATCAGCGAACGCCAAGCCTTGTTCGAGCTTTTGGTCTATGTTCGAATCAAAGGTGCCAGAAGCGGTTTTAAAACCCACCGGCTTACCAAAGAAATAACCACCTCGACTTCGTTCAATCACAACCCAATCTAGCGGGGTAGTGGGTTCACGTAAGTTAACATCCAGAATAGAAACAAAGTCCGCAGGGTACAGTTCTCTGTTAGCAACTTTGATGCTTAAGCGCTGTATCAGCCCAGTCGACAAATTTTGAGGAGACAAAAGGTCATGGACTTGTGGAACTTGCTCTATCGGGATGTATTTTCGTTCATATAACTGACCAACCAATACATCTTGTTTTGATACGGTTTCGTCAAGATCGACCACTAGCGATAAGTCTTTGGAGTCAACTTGCCATTGATACAAAGGTGCGGGCCAAAAATAGGTTAAGCCCTTCCAACCAATCAGCAGCATTAGGCCAAGAACAGAAAGCATACTGATGCTCACCGCCCCGCCCGTAAGCCAGATCCACGGAGAGCCCGATTTAACCCAAGATAATAATGACTTCAGTTTATTCATCATGATCGACCTTGCTCTTGGCGTGCTGAAATCAAGGAGCTGCAAAGATCAAGAGACACGCTAGTCAAGCCACTAAAAGCCATTGATACACATTGAGGCAAACCTTTAAAACTACAGCGCACGATATTTATCTCTCAGTCTTTGTCTAACCCACTCAGCAACTGAGTTCACCGCGAATGTAAAGATAAACAGCAAGAGTGCAGCCAAGAACAGCAAGCGGAAATGAGAACCACCCACTTCTGATTCTGGCAGCTCAACAGCAATCGTTGCCGATAAAGTTCTCATCCCTTCCAAAACATTCCAGTCAAGAATTGGGGTGTTACCTGTCGCCATCAAGACGATCATGGTTTCACCAACTGCTCGCCCTAGGCCCATCATAACCGCAGAAAAGATACCTGGACTCGCCGTCAATAGCACCACATAAATAAGCGTCTGCCACGCCGTCGCACCCAACGCTAATGACCCATCAGACAAATGTTTAGGTACAGAGAAAATAGCATCTTCAGCAATAGTGAAAATCGTTGGGATGACCGCAAAGCCCATAGCAAAACCAACCACTAGCGCATTGCGTTGGTCAAAGTCGATACCATAGCTAGCCAAGAAGGTACGAATATCACCACCAAATAACAAGGCTTCAATGTTGTTTCCACCAGCAAACACCGCAACCACTGCAATCACCAATACCGGAATCAATATCAGAGCATGCCAACCGTTAGAGAAGCGACCCGTTACCCTCTTCGGTAAACAGAACCAAACAAGTCCAGTCAACAGTGTGCTCAGTGGTAATAGCATCATTAATGAGAAGACAGCCGTTAAATGTGTTTCAACGATTGGAGCAAACCAAAGCCCAGCCAAAAATCCGATGATCACGGTTGGAAGAGCTTCCATCAGCTCTATCGAAGGCTTCACCACTCTTCGCATGCGTGGAGACATAAAATAAGCGGTGTAAATAGCTCCGAGCACAGCAACCGGCACGGCAAACATCATCGCAAACAGAGCGGCTTTGATAGTACCGAATGTGATAGGTACTAAACTGAATTTCTCTTCAAAGTCATCATTCGCCGATGTTGATTGCCAAACGTATTGCGGCTCAGGGTAACTTTCATACCAGACCTTTTGCCAAAGCGAGGAGAATGAGATTTGTGGGTATTCATTGTCGACTTTAGCCACACTGATGATGCCATCAATCAACGTTGCCAGATGCAGTTCATTGGCAGACATAGCGGCTAGTTGTGGTGATTTATCAAATGCGCGTTCAAACAACGACAGCTTTTCACTGGTCGTATAGTGGCTTTGTAATGTGCCGTTCTTATAGAAGCTATAAAAACCCTTTCTATAAGTATCAGGAAGAATAAATTGCACTTGTTCAGCAAGTTGGAAGTCTCGAATATGGGTCAGGCTACGCTTTTCATCTTTGAGTACATCGAACCATTGAGAAACCTGTCCGTCCTCATGCGTAACCAACAACGAGTATGCGCCAGACAATAAATCGATGCTTTTCACGGAATGCTTCGCATCATTTAAGCTAAGATCAATCACTTCACGAACATCAAAACCGTTATCTGATAGTTTCAAAACAACCAAATCCGATTGTGCTCGTAGGTATAAGGTTTGCCCATCAGGTGTGACAAGCAGTTGCTGCTGCAAGCCCAACTTATCCGATAGCCATTGGCTCTTCTGAAAAACATACTGACCAGTAAGGTCACTCTGATACCACTTAACCAAGACTCGTTGGTCACTTAACTGCGCGGCAACCGTAATCCCACGTCCATTTTTAGAGAATGCGAATTTGTCGATCGTCGCCCCATTTGAGGGTACATCATTTAAAAACGGTTCAGGGAGAGTGATTTGCTCAATTTTAGGTTCGGCTTCGCTGCCCTTTTTCAGCACAGGCGCACTATACTCAGGATAGAAAAAAGTAAGATTGCTTGCGCTGTCGGCAAAGGCAAACCAGTTTTCAGATGGGGTGTTTCGAGAAAAGGCGATGGGGTTGGCTACAACATCACGCTCAAAGTAAGAGTGTGTATTTTGAGACTCTAAATCCCAAAACTGTACCAAACCAGATTTTTCGATAGTAAATGCATGCTGACCGTATTCATCAACCGATAAGACGATAGGTTTTTCTACGGCAACGGTCTTTACAGCTTGGTCTGTCTCTAAACCAGTATCAGAAAATACCGGTAAAATGACCATCGCCAAGTAAACAAAGATCAATACTAGGGCAGCTAGAACACTGACCGCGCCACATGTCACCGAAAAACGGACGAGACGATCTTTCAACCATCTTTTTTTGTCACGCTCTTTCAATGAAAATTGGGCTGATGCCATCTGTTTATCTACCTTTTTTTAGCTACTGACATAATATGTACGTTAGATGACAATTATATTACAAGTTACGTTAAACAACTGAAACTAATAACAAGTTTGTTAGCCATATTTCTTAAAGTAAGATCATAGATTTTGTGAATTTTGCCATTCTAATTTAAAGTAATCAGCTCTATAGCCAGTACTCAAGGATTCTCATCTCGATGGAAAAAGACTATGTCACAAAAGAACTTAGCTGGTTATCCTTCAACGAAAGAGTGCTCCAAGAAGCGGCAGATAAGTCAGTCCCCTTAATCGAAAGAGTTCGTTTTTTAGGTATTTACTCGAAAAACCTCGATGAGTTTTACAAAGTCCGATTTGCTGATGTGAAGCGAAAGATCTTACTTCAAGATCCACAGCTAACCTCCAACTCGCCGAAAAGCCTACTGACTAAAATGCAGAGCAAAGCAAGCAAGCTCGATGCTCAATTCCATGAACTGTATAACGACTTGCTATTGGAATTGGTACGCAATCGTATTTTTCTGGTCAACGAACAACAAATCAGCGAAGAACAAAGTGGCTGGATAAAAAAGTACTTTAAGAAAAAAGTGCTGCCACACTTAACTCCGATTCTCTTGAACGAAGATAGCCAGTTACTTAATATTCTCAAAGATGAACAAAGTTACTTAGCCATCGACATCGAGCGTGATGCATCATCTCAATATGTCTTACTCGAAATCCCATCAGAAGCACTCCCTCGATTTGTTAAGTTACCGGAAACTTCGGGTTCGCAGCGTACAACTTTGATCTTGTTAGATAATATAGTTCGATTTTGTTTGGATGACTTACTTAAAGGATTCTTTGAGTATGACTCATTGCGTTGTTTTGCGATAAAAATGACACGTGATGCCGATTATGATCTGCAAGAGGACAATGAAAATAACCTATTAGAATCGATGTCTTTAGGTTTAGAACAGCGCTTAACGGCACTGCCGATACGTCTGATCTATGAATCTGAAATGCCAACTGAAATGCTCAACTTCTTACAAGTCAGACTTAAACTGTCTGACTATGACAGTGTCATCGCAGGTGGTCGCTATCATAACTTCAAACATTTCTCTGAGTTCCCAAGCCTTAACCGACGTGATTTAGTTAATCGTCCTCTACCCGCGATTAAGTGCGCGCATTTCAGCCATTACCCAAACTATTTCGAAGCGATCAAAGCTCGCGACATCTTACTGCATTATCCTTATCACACCTTTAGTCACATCACTGAACTGGTTAGGCAGGCTTCCTTTGACCCGAAGGTAACCTCCATCAAAATAAACGTTTACCGTGTTGCGGAAGGCTCAAAACTCCTCAGCTCGATCATCGATGCGGCGCACAATGGCAAAAAGGTCACTGTGGTTGTCGAGCTGCAAGCACGCTTTGATGAGCAAGCCAACATTCAATGGACCAAGAAACTTCAAGAAGCGGGTGTAAAAGTCATCCATGGCATCCCAAGTTTGAAGATCCATTCCAAGTTGCTGCTCATCAAACGAAAAGAAGGCAAGCATACCGAGCATTATGCCCATATTGGCACTGGCAACTTCCATGAAGTTACAGCGCGCGTGTATACCGATTTTTCTCTGCTCACTGCGAATGAAGATTTGACTCAAGAGGTGAGACAAGTCTTTAAGTATATTGAAAACCCTTATCAAAAGTCCCAGTTCAAGCAACTGATTGTGTCACCAAAGAATACTAGAAAACGTCTGTACCAATTGATAGATAATGAAATACAAAACGCGATAGAAGGTAAACCTGCAAGCATCACTCTAAAACTCAACAACTTGGTCGATCGAGAGATCATTGAAAAGCTCTATCAGGCTAGCCAAGCCAATGTAAAAGTGAGAATGGTCATTCGCGGCATGTGCTCTCTTGTCCCTGGCATACCCAACATCAGTGATCATATTGAGATAGTCAGTGTGGTCGATCGTTTCCTCGAACATCCGAGAGTGATGATATTTGGTAACGCTGGAAAGCCGAAGGTCTATATATCTTCCGCTGACTGGATGACACGAAATTTTGATCACCGCATCGAAGTTGCAGCTCCAATTTTAGATCCAAAGATCAAGCAAACCATTATCGATATCACCGAGTTTCATTTCGATGACAGCAACAAAGCTCGAGTGCTAGACCAAGCGATGAGCAACTCTTACACACAACCACCAGCAAACCTACTTGATTACCCGACGTCACAACTCTCCACTTACCACTATATTAAACGTATGGAGAAACTTGCTCGCAAGAAGTACAAACAAGAGAAGAAATCATGCCGCTAATTGATAACAAACATTCTCGATGTATTGCCGCTATCGACTTGGGTTCGAACAGCTTTCACATGGTGGTTGCCCGAGTATTCGATCAACACCTGCAATTAGTCAGCAGACACAAACAGAAAGTGAGATTAGGTGATGGATTGGATGAACGTAACGTCCTATCTGAAAGCGCTATCGAGCGAGGCCTAGAATGCCTCAAGGTGTTCGCAGAACGACTGGCGGATTTTGAGCTTGATGATGTCAGAGTTGTTGCGACTCATACCCTAAGAAAAGCCAAAAACGCTAAAGACTTCTTAGAGCAAGCCAAGCCACTGTTTCCTTTTCCAATAGAGATCATTTCCGGTCAAGAAGAAGCTCGAATAATCTATAACGGAGCAGAACACACTCAAACCGCTTCTGAATCTAAGTTGGTTATTGATATCGGTGGAGGGAGTACGGAACTCGTCGCCGGACAAGGCTTTACTCCTCTAATTATGCGCAGTTTACCGATGGGATGCGTCAACTTCACTCAACGTTTCTTTGCTAACGAAGGGCTAACTTCACGACACTTCTCAGATGCTTATACCGCAGCTACTCGTCTATTGATGCCATTGATTGAAGAATACACAAAAGCCCCTTGGGAAATCGCTTTTGGCTCATCTGGTACCACGAAATCAATAAAAGAAGTACTCATTGGCTTAGGGTTCACCGATGGTCTCATTACGCCCCAACGCCTGTCCTATTTAAAGAATCACTTATGTGAGTTTTCATCATCCAACACCGTAAATCTTTCAGGCTTAAGTGATGAGAGAAAGCCTGTGTTTGCTGCAGGCGTCACCATTCTTTCAGCAGCAATGGATACGCTAGACATCAAGGAGTTACATTTTTCTGATGGTGCCCTGAGAGAAGGCGTTCTTTATGACATGGAGGATAGGTTTAAAGATATTGATATTCGAACAAGAACTGCCGAAACGCTCGTCTCTCGATACCATGTAGACGTAACTCATGGCGAGAAAGTGAAAGTGCTCGCTCTTTCATTGCTGAAACAAGTACAGCCTCAAGTGACAACTGCGGTCACTAATGAGCTGTATGATCTGCTTGGTTGGGCTGCAGTACTTCATGAGGTAGGACAAAGCATTGCATTCCAAGGCTATCACCGCCATTCGGCTTATCTGCTTAAGCATACGACAATGCCAGGCTTTAATACTGAGCAACAACGCCTTATATCAGCATTGGTTCGCTATCAAAGAAAAGCGCTCAAACTACAAGATTTGCCGGAACTTTCTCTGTTTACTCAGCAACAAGTCACCCTGCTGATTCGTATATTGAGACTCGCTATCTTACTCAACCGTCAGCGAAATCAAGCACTGGCCCCAGACGTGACTCTAACGATTGAACAACAGGATAACTGGGAATTGAAAGGAACTAACAGCGATTGGTTGGCCCAAAACCAACTGCTTGATTATGAGCTCAGAGAAGAGCAACAACGTTGGCAAAATGCAGGATGGTCGTTAAAGCTAAAATAACGAACAGTCAAAATTAAAACAGCCTGCGACGCGCAAGCTGTTCATACGTTTCTTATCTAAGTTTATCGCAGCCTGAATTAGAGCCCGACTTTTGCCAACTCTTGCTCTGCGAACTCAGACGGTATTGCTAAATAGCCATCTTTCTCTACAAGTTCTTGTCCTTGCTTTGAGAACACAAAAGTGAGGAACTCTCTTTCAACGGGAGAAAGTGGTTTATCCGGATGCTTATTCACATACACATAGAGAAAACGAGATAGAGGGTAATCACCACTCAAGATATTCTCACGCGTAGGCTCAACATAATTAGAGCCGTGCTCTGCAATAGGAATCAGCTTAACACCTGCTACGCGGTAGCCAATGCCCGAGTAGCCAATCCCACTGATGGATGAAGCGACCGACTGAACGACTGAAGCCGAACCAGGTTGCTCATTCACACGATTTTTAAAGTCACCGCCGCACAGTGCATTCTGTTTGAAGTATCCATAAGTCCCCGATACAGAATTGCGACCGAACAATTGGAATCGATGTTTCGCCCATGGCTGATCGATTCCGAGATCTTGCCAGTTATTGAGGGGCCTTGTTGCTCCGCAGCGTAATGTCTCAGAAAAAATGCCATCAATCTGACGAAAGTTAAGCCCCTCAATAGGGTTATCACGATGCACAAAAAGCCCAATCGCATCGATAGCAACTCGCAGTGCTGTTGGCTTATATCCATGCTCCCTTTCAAATGCTTCAATTTCTCGCAGGCGCATCGGACGACTCATTGGCCCTAGATGTGCAGTCCCTTCGGTTAAGGCTGGAGGAGCAGTAGAAGAACCCGATGCTTGGACTTGAGCGTTAACATTTGGGTAGTAGGACTTGAACTCTTCCACCCATAACGTCGTCATACCCGCTAAGGTATCCGAACCGACCGATAATAAGCTCCCAGAAATTCCCGGAACCTTAGAATAATCAGGAAGAGAATCGACACCCTGTTCGGCATGCACAGGGTTAACTAAAGCAAACGCTAATAATGAGCTGACTGGAAAATGCATCCTGCGTATCGAACAACTCATGATACGGTCAGTCGATTTGGTAAAGTAAAATGGAAACGACTGCCGACGCCCACTTCACTTTGAATTTCGAGATGTGAATCGTGGTGGCTAAGCGCATGCTTTACAATCGCTAATCCAAGACCACTACCACCGGTATCACGAGAGCGGGCTTTATCTACACGATAGAAGCGCTCTGTGAGTCGATGTAAGTGTTGAGGCTCAATACCATCACCAGTATCTGACACATCTAAGCACGCGCCTTGGCTGGTTTGATACCAACGCACTTTGACCGTTGCACCTGCGGGTGTGTATTTAACCGCGTTATAAACCAAATTCGATATCGCACTTCTCAATTGGTCTTCATCGGCAAGAACTCGTAGGCTCTTATCGATATCAAACTCAAGCTTATGTTCGCGCTCACCGCTAAGGCTCGCCGCTTCTTTCTCAAGAACCTCAAGCATCGCCGGAACGTTGACCACTTCATCCAACTCATGCATTGGCGCCGCTTCAATTTTCGAAAGCGTGAGTAGTTGATTAACCAAACTGTTCATTCGATTGAGCTGCTCAGTCATTACGCCATGCGCCTTGGTCCACATTGGCCCAACGATCATGTCTGGATCTTCGGTCATTTCAAGGTAACCTTGAAGGACGGTCATCGGCGTACGCAATTCATGAGAAACGTTAGCGAAGAAGTTACGGCGCATGCCTTCTAACTGCTTAAGCTGGGTCACATCACGTACCACCATCAGGTGTTCACCCTCGGTATACGGCACAATACGCAGCTCGAGCATACGCTCCACATTCAATGGAGAAGGCATCTCTAATGGCTCAGAGAAATCTTGCTTATTAAGGTACTTAATAAAATCTGGAGTACGAATCAAATTCGAGATCGGTTGACCTGAATCATCTGGCCAACGAAAGCCCAGCAAATACTGAGCTAGCTTGTTACACCAAACGATATTGCCTTCACCGCGAAATACCACAACGGCATCGGGAAGCGATTCTGCACCGTTACGGAAACGGCGGATAAGGTTAGTCAGTTCTTTGCGTTTGCGACGCTGTCTCTGCTGCATACGATAAATACCGTTAAACAGAGATTCCCAGTTCCCAGAGCCTGAAGGTGGAGTTAGACGCTTCTCATCCCACAGCCATGCGGACAAACGCATTTGGTTGTGTAGATGCCAGCCGAGCTGCAATACCGTAGCAGCCAGCAGCAACCAAGGTAGGTAACCGAATATCCATCCGACTAAAACCCATGGTGCGTAAAAAAAAGCCAGCTCCCAAGCCAGCTTTTTCCAGGTTAACTTTTCAACCATTCAGGACTCCGTAAACTGGGCAGCGAAGCCACATTAAGCCTTTGTAGAAAAACGGTAGCCAGCGCCACGAACCGTTTGGATTAGCTTATCGTGACCTGCAGACTCAAGCGCTTTACGCAGGCGTCGAATATGTACATCAACCGTTCGGTCTTCAACGTAAACATTGGTACCCCAAACGTTGTTAAGCAGCTGCTCTCGGCTGTACACACGCTCTTGGTGAGTCATAAAGAAATGCAGCATTTTGAACTCTGTTGGTCCCATATCAACTGGACCTTCACTTGCGGTAACACGATGAGATACTGGGTCTAGCTTAAGACCTTGTACATCAATCACATCTTCTAGTGCAGTAGGCGTTACACGGCGGATAACCGCTTTCAGGCGAGCAACGAGCTCTTTGGGTGAAAATGGCTTGGTGATGTAATCATCAGCACCCACTTCTAAACCACGCACCTTATCTTCTTCTTCTCCACGAGCCGTTAGCATCACCACTGGGATGTTGCGAGTTAACTCTTCACGCTTCATGTGCTTGATAAAGTTTATCCCGCTACCACCAGGTAGCATCCAATCTAGTAATACTAGATCTGGGAAAGGTTCACATAGCTTGTTTACCGCTGTATCGTAATCTTCAGCCTCTACTGCTTGGTAGCCTTTTTGTTCAAGCACGAAGCACAGCATCTCACGAATAGGTGCTTCATCTTCAACGACCAGAATCCTTCTCGACATAATTGAATAGCCTTTGTATTTAATCAACGCATTGCATTATCTGAGTTAATTATGACACTTTTGTGACCTTTGAAAACAAATTTTCATATAACTGTCTCAAACATTTCACTTTATAACTTTTGATACAGAGCTAGGGACAAATCGAATTAGATCTCATATCATGAAGCACTTCTAAAAAGGTATGAGAAAAATTTATGTGGTTTAAAAATTGCCTAGTCTATCGCTTCAACCGTGATATTGATTTCAACGCAGATCAGCTAGAGAAACAACTTGAAGAATTCCGCTTTACTCCTTGTGGTAGCCAAGACAAACAGAAGTTTGGTTGGGTACACGCAATGGGTAGACATGGCGATATGATGACGCACGTATCAGAAAACCGCATTCTTATCTGTGCAAAGAAAGAAGAGAAAATGCTACCCGCTTCTGTGATCAAAGAATCATTGAACGCAAAAGTAGAAACGCTTGAGGCAGAGTCTGGTACCCCTCTGAAAAAGAAAGAGAAAGACAGCCTAAAAGAAGACATCATCATTGATCTACTTCCTCGAGCATTCAGCCGCAGCAACTTCACTTACGCGCTGATCATGCCAAAAGAAGGTTTCATTGTGGTTGATGCGAGCAGCTACAAAAAAGCAGAAGATGTATTAGCATTGCTACGTAAGACAATGGGTAGCCTGCCAGTAGTGCCAGCTATCCCAGAGCAAGCGATCGAAACGACTCTTACAGAATGGGTGAAATCAGGTGATACGCCACAAGGCATCACTATGCTTGATGAAGCAGAACTAAAATCTATTCAAGAAGACGGCGGTATTGTTCGAGTTAAGAAACAAGAACTAGAAGCTGATGAGATTAAAAACCACATCGAAGCCAATAAGATGGTGACGAAACTTCTTATCAACTGGCAAGACCGTATTGAATTCATTCTTGCAGAAGATGGCAGCATCAAACGCCTAAAATTCAGTGATGAGCTCAAAGACGAAAACGACGATATTCCTCGTGAAGATCAAGCTGCGCGTTTTGATGCGGACTTCTCTCTACTTTGTGGTGAGTTCAGTGTTTTCCTTCCAAACCTATTTGAATCATTAGGCGGGTTAACTCAACCTAACGCTTAATCAGTCAAACTATAGGCTCAGGTGCTAACGGTATCTGAGCTTATTTCTCACTAAGTTCTCACTTATATCTGCCTCTAGACCCTCTTGTTAATGTCATTGCTATCTTTAGGGCTATCAACCAAACTCATTTTAGCGTAAAATTTGCGCCCCTTTGATATCACTTGGTGGTATCAACCTGACTTGAGATCAGATTAGAGAACGAAGCAATGACTACACAAAAACCATTTGTACCTGAACTATTATCACCGGCAGGAAGCCTCAAAAACATGCGTTACGCATTCGCCTACGGCGCAGATGCAGTATACGCAGGCCAGCCACGTTACAGCCTTCGTGTTCGTAACAACGAGTTCAATCACGAAAACCTACAAATCGGTATCGATGAAGCTCATGCTCAAGGCAAAAAGTTATATGTTGTATGTAACATTCAGCCGCACAACTCTAAATTAAAAACATTCATTCGCGACCTCAAACCAGTTGTAGACATGGGCCCTGACGCGCTTATCATGTCAGATCCTGGTCTTATCATGATGGTTCGTGAAGCATTCCCTGAAATGCCAATCCATCTTTCTGTTCAAGCAAACGCAGTAAACTGGGCGACCGTTAAGTTCTGGTCAACTCAAGGCGTTGAGCGTGTGATCTTATCTCGTGAGCTATCGCTTGAAGAGATCGAAGAGATTCGCGAACACTGCCCAGAAACAGAGCTAGAGATCTTTGTTCACGGAGCTCTTTGCATGGCTTACTCAGGCCGTTGTCTGCTTTCTGGTTACATGAACAAGCGCGATCCAAACCAAGGTACTTGCACCAACGCTTGCCGCTGGGAATACAAAACACAAGCAGCGAAAGAAGACGAAAACGGTCAGATCGTTGAAGCAAACCCTACTGGTGTTGCTATTCAAGAAGTAGAAACGCAAGACATTGAAGTTCAAGATGAGCGTCCAGACAACACACTAGGCCTTGGTAAACCAACAGACGAAGTGGTTCTGCTTTCTGAATCACACAAGCCAGAAGAGAAAATGGCAGCGTTTGAAGATGAGCATGGTACTTACATCATGAACTCAAAAGACCTTCGTGCAATCCAACACGTTGAGCGCCTAACGAAGATGGGTGTTCACTCTCTGAAGATTGAAGGTCGTACTAAGTCTTTCTACTACTGTGCACGTACTGCTCAGGTTTACCGTAAAGCTATTGACGATGCAGTGGCAGGCAAACCATTCGATGAAAGCCTAATGGGTACACTAGAGAGCCTAGCTCACCGTGGTTACACTGAAGGCTTCTTACGTCGCCATACACACGATACATACCAAAACTACGAGTACGGTTACTCTATCTCTGACACTCAACAGTTTGTTGGTGAGTTCACAGGTAAGCGCCGTGGTGACCTAGCGGAAGTAGAAGTGAAGAACAAGTTCCTAGTAGGCGACAGCTTAGAAATGATGACACCGAAAGGTAACGTTGTTTTCAAACTAGAAGTTATGGAAAACCGCAAATCTGAAGCGGTCGACGATGCGAAAGGTAACGGTCACTTTGTATTTATTCCTGTACCAGCAGATCTAGATCTAGAGTACGGCTTGCTGATGCGTAACTTGAGCGAAGGCCAAGATACACGTAACGCATCAGGCAAATAATTTTTACTTAAGCGACTTACTTGAGAAGAAAATAATGGCTCTGTTAATTACTGACAAGTGCATAAACTGCGATATGTGTGATCCTGAATGCCCAAATGGTGCAATCACTATGGGCGACAGCATCTTCGAGATCGATCCTGATTTATGTACAGAGTGTAAAGGTCACTATGAAAAGCCAACATGCCAGTCAGTGTGTCCGATTACAAAATGCATCATCACTGACCCAAACCATATTGAAACTGATGACGAGCTACTTGAGAAGTTTGTTATCATTCAAGGCTTGACCTAAAAGAAGAAAGGTTCAACTTAACCATAAGTTGAACCTTTTTTTTCATCCTGATTTTCCGATTGGATAAATATTGCAGAAGAGCTCTTTTTCAAATTGATATTCGAGTCGTTCTCGCCAGTTTATTGATTGAGCTATAGGAACAAGATAAAAGTTTTCCCTGCTGGTATCGGTCACAAATGCCATTCCATACTGCATCAATTCATAGTGAACATCATTTACGAAACTAGGGTCTAAACGTTGTCTGCCTGTTAGCTGATTGATGTCATCTCTTGAAATTGAAATACCCGAGCTTTCAGCGTTGAACCTATGTCTTAACCATTCTGAAAATTCCTTCGCACAAATCATAGTCATAGTCTTATCCTTGAATTATCTATCGACGGGTATCAGACTCTGATTTCGCATACTGCATATAAGCCGCATCTTTCACCCCAAAACACTCAATCCCTGACCAAACCTTGTCAAATTCGCCATCGCCCTTGCTGATACCGTTATTGCTTTTATTAATATCAAACGATGTTCTTAATCTCGTGTTTATAAACTCTAGACAAAAGTGTGATATTTCTCCAGTTTTAGAGTCGAAAAAACCAGTGGCAGTACCACTGTAAAAAGCCTCGATGAACAGGATTACTTATTCGATATCAAGGCCAAACACTGACTTGGCATCACTTTAACTTTTTTCTTTTTCTTAGTTTTCGCTACTTTTTTAGGAGGTGGAACTGGAACAGTCTTTGGAGCCCAACTTGCAAGTTCATCTCCACAACCGTCACCTTTAGGAGGGCTCGCTTGAGCTATGCAGTTTGAACTGCCTTCAGGACACTTTAAACGAACGTGGAAGTGGGAGTGGTGTCCCCACCAAGGTCTTATTTTGCCTAACCAAGCTCTATCATTAGCGTCAGAGTTTTCTTGTTCACAAAGGGTTTGCTTGATCACTGGATGAACAAAAATCCGCACCACTTTTTCATCTTTAGCGGCATGACGAATAACCTGGAAGTGGTCGTTAGTCCAATTAGACTGGCGAAGCTTGTAGTTAGTAAGATAGACGACACTGACTGGCTTAGGAACCGCGAGTTCATTCTCAGAGAGCCTTTTGTCCGTTAACCTCAGCCATATGTCTATATCCAACCCAGTTTGATGGCTTGAATGCCCAGATGAAAAGCGTCCACCACGAGGAAGTGAGATATCACCAATCAATAGATTCGTGTTCAATTGCTCACTTGTTGTCACGCCGAGCCTTTCAACAAACTTAATAGCCTCTGTGTGACCATAGTAACGCTCCCTTTGGGGACGAATAATCTGATAGCCAACACCATTAATCGGTAAAGCCTGTGCACCGTCCAAGCAGCCGTTAGCGTAACTGCCGATCGATGAGGTCGAGTTTGTCGTCGGGCTTTTCTCTTTCTCCCAAGGGGTTGCTAAAGAAGAAAATGAGTAAAACAGGACAACTAAAACAAAAGATAACCTCATAACCGTTCCATGTAAGTGATGCATATTATTTATACTAGTCGGCATTTGAGAACAGTTTACGATTATTGGCAACTTTTTGGGAGCAGAGAGAAATTTGAGATAGAAGAAGCTGAAAAGGGGTTATGAAGTATTTCAACTTAAGAAAGCAAAAAGGCTCTAGTCTTTCGACTAGAGCCTTAAATATAGCAGGGATGGGCCGACACTCCGGAGATTCGACCGGGCTGGCGCTCCAGCTCCCAACATTGCTTTGCAGAAGCAACAGACGTAAAAAAGCCCCAGCATTTCTGCTGAGGCTTCGTATATGGCAGGGGTGGAGAGATTCGAACTCCCAACACGCGGATTTGGAATCCGCTGCTCTGCCAATTGGAGCTACACCCCTATTTTCAGTTTTAAAGAGCTGAAACTCTGAATAAGTGGCGGAGTGGACGGGACTCGAACCCGCGACCCCCGGCGTGACAGGCCGGTATTCTAACCAACTGAACTACCACTCCGCAGTGGAATACTTGTCGTCGCTGACAAGTGTTCAAATTTAAAGCCTGGCGAT
>NZ_JBFRNU010000065.1:0-34253 GCF_041471145.1 Vibrio sp. 10N.261.54.A5
CGATGAACCTTTTTTATTGCCTGCAATTTGGAGAAGGGGGGAGTTTTGGTGTTGGTCGTTGATTGGAAAGCGAGGTTCCCTATCACGCTCGCTCCTCACTGTAGGGAGTGACGGGAATTGGGAAATGATGGTTTCCTCGCTTACTACATCGAAGCAGTCTTTCGTCACCCCAGAATCGAGTAGAACGAGATATCAGGGATCTCTTCTGACTTTATATTCAACACTACGCTCATTAACTTAAATAATGGGGCAACTTTAGCGAATGTCGCCCTATTAATTGAAGCCCGATCACACTTTCCTTTGTTGTTGAAAAGAATATGAAAAAAAGCGCATTTTTTATTAAAGCTTCTAATTAAGGCGCCGTTAAAGGGATTGAGAGAAATGATATGTACCAATGTAAGGTGAGAGAGACACTGGTGCATAAACAAAATTGATATGTATTTGTGTGAGGTGAGAGTCACATGGGTGCATTAAAAAAATGCCTAAAGGAGATCAACTATGGCGATTAATGTAAGCACTAACGTGTCTGCAATGACGGCTCAGCGTTACCTAAATAACGCGGCTGAAGGTACTCAAAAATCAATGGAGCGTTTGTCTTCTGGCTATAAAATCAATAGCGCAAAAGATGATGCTGCAGGCTTACAAATCTCTAACCGCTTAACGTCGCAAAGCCGTGGCCTAGATATGGCTGTGAAAAACGCGAATGACGGTATCTCTATTGCACAAACAGCTGAAGGTGCGATGAATGAGTCAACCAACATTCTGCAACGTATGCGTGACCTTTCTCTTCAATCTGCAAACGGTTCAAACAGCAAGTCTGAGCGTGTTGCAATCCAAGAAGAAGTATCTGCTCTAAACACAGAACTTAACCGTATCGCTGAAACAACCTCTTTTGGTGGTAACAAGCTTCTTAACGGTACTTACGGTAGCCAATCTTTCCAAATCGGTGCTGACTCAGGTGAAGCGGTAATGCTTTCTATGAGCAACATGCGTACTGACACTCAAGACATGGGTGGTAAGAGCTACGGCGTTACAGAAGGCAAAGATGCTTCTTGGCGTGTAGGTGCGGGTGCTGATTTAACAATCAAATACAACGATAAGTTTGGTGAAGCGCAAGAGCTATCTATCTCTGCTAAAGAAGGCAACGATATCGAAGAGCTAGCAACTTACATCAATGGTCAAAGCCAAGACGTTAAAGCGTCTGTGGGTGAAGGCGGTAAACTGCAACTTTTCGCTTCAAGCCAAAAAGTTGAAGGTGATGTTGAGTTTGGCGGCAGCCTTGCGGGCGAACTAGGTATCGGTGCTGGTAAAGACGTTACCGTTAACGATATCGACGTAACTTCTGTTGCAGGTGCAAACGAAGCAGTATCTATCATTGATGGTGCTCTAAAATCTGTTGATAGCCAACGTGCTTCTCTAGGTGCTTTCCAAAACCGTTTTGACCATGCAATCAGCAACTTAGACAACATCAACGAAAACGTTAATGCGTCTAAGAGCCGTATCAAAGATACCGATTACGCGAAAGAAACAACAGCTATGACGAAGTCTCAAATCCTACAACAGGCGAGTACTTCTATCCTAGCTCAAGCAAAACAGTCACCATCAGCAGCTCTAAGCTTATTGGGCTAAACTTACCTCGGTAAGTAGCGGTAAACTCTACTCTGGGTAGAGTTTTACTGTTTGGCTCATAAAGGAGGGAGGGAGAGTGTTATGGAAATATCATCCAACGCATCGAACATCCAGCCTTATGGCTCACCTAATGGCATTAAAATTGCAAGCGATGAAGGTAGTAGTGCGTCGAGTCTTTCGCGACTAAAAGAAGCAACATCTTATGACAAGGTAGAGAAATCGAAAGAGGAAGCTACCGAAGCGGCGATTCAATTAGCTCAACATAGACAAGAGTTAAATGATGAAGAGCGAGTCAAAATGGTGGAGAAGGTAAACGAGTTTATCTCCTCTCTCAATAAAGGTGTGGCTTTTAAGGTCGATGAAGAATCTGGGAGAGATGTGGTTACCATTTATGAGACCACAACCGGTGATATTATTCGCCAGATCCCTGATGAAGAAATGCTTGAAATTCTAAGACGCCTAGCAGCCCAAAACTCGAATAGTCGAATATTTGAGGTGAAGGTTTAAGTCGTATTATTGAGGTGATTTAATGAGTTTTGGCCCAATGGGGATTTCGTCTGGCATGGATATCAATTCCATGGTCAGCAAAATTGTTGATTCGGAGCGTGTACCTAAACAGCAACGAATCGACAATGAACGAACGCGAATCGATACCAGCATTAGTGCCTATGGAAGACTCAGAGAATCCCTTGATTCGATGAAAAACCTGATGACAAACTTTCGTCAGGAAAAAGCTTTTGCTGTGCGAACAGTCGAAAGTACCGATGAAGGTCTTGTCTCTGCAACCGCGACTACCGAAGCGATCGCTGGCAAATATGCCATCGATGTGTTGCAGCTTGCCCAAAGCCATAAAGTGGCTTCTGATGTACTGTCAGAGGACATGAAATTTGGCCCAGGTAAGCTGCAGGTTTCGCTTGGTGATGACAGCTTTGACGTGCAAGTTGGCGACAGATCGAGACTTATCGAAGTTGTTCGTGGTATCAACGGTGCAGATAGCAACCCAGGCGTTCGTGCATCTATTATCAACGATGTCGAAGGTCCAAGACTTATTATTGCCTCGAACCAGTCTGGTTCAGATCAGCAGATCAACATTAATGTTGAGTCAGATGCTGCCAATCCCTTAAAAAAACTCGAATACAAAACGCTTGAAGAACGTGTTAAAGCGCTAGAGAAAGCGCGCGTTGCTGCTCAAGATATTCTAGCTCTAACCCCTGCAGGAAAAGCCGTTGAACTCATCGATGAAGTGATCGCTAGCGATGACCCAAATGCGAATGAAACACTCGATAAAGATGGCAATGTCATCCCTGCATCCCAAACTGATTCTACCTCCGTTGCTGACGAAGACTCTCAAAGTCTTAGCTACGGAGAACAAGCCGCCGCCGACGGCCAAGCAGCTCTTGATGCAGCTAAAGCGGCAAAATCTGTCATGCCTGAAGACAATATCCCAGGTTGGACGGAAACTGCCTCTGGTACGCTTCTTGACTCTTACTATACATCAGAACTTGAGCTTGATGAAAAAGCAATAGAGAAGGCACCTGATGTACCGGGATGGTCAAATGCTGCCTCAGGTACGTTGACGGATTCCTACGTGACACCGAAAGAAGCCCAACAAAAGCTTGAGGCTGAGCAAGCGCGTATCGAAGAGAAGATTTCACAAGAAAAAGCGGAGTTGGCTGAGAAAGTTCAAAAAGGCGAACTCACCGCAGAGCAAGCCAAGAAAATTGAGCGTGCCAAATTAGAACCCGAAGAGCGCGAGCTCTTAGAGAAGGTCGATAAAGCGCAAGCAGATCTTGAACAAGCACAGCAATCTTTTGATACCTATAGTGGAATGACTGAAGTTCAGGCTGGCCAAGATTCTATGGTTGTCCTAGATGGTGTTGCTCAACTCTCTAGTAATAACAATGTGATTGAAGATGCCATTGAAGGTATTGATATTACGGTGAAAGGAAAAACGCCAAAAGATAAGCCGCCGGCAGAAATTGGTGTGGAGTACGATCGTAACAGTGTTCGCCAAGATATCGAATCCTTTGTGAGCTCTTATAACCAGTTCTATCAAGTGTCGAAAGACCTCGCGGGTGTTGATCCAACGACTGGTCAAAAAGGTCCGCTCTCTGGTGACAGTACAGTGCGTAACGCCGACTCCCGATTGAAAGGGGTGTTCTCATCAAGTATCGAAGGTGCGCCAGACAATCTAAAGTCTTTGACTGAATTCGGTATCACCACCACAAGACAAGGCTCGCTAGAAATCAACTACGATATGCTTGACCGTCAACTCAACAATAACTTTGATAAGTTGGGTGAGTTCTTTGGTGGCAACAACGGTTTCGCCAAAAAAGTGGAAGATGCGATTCAAGGTATCACAGGTATCACGGGTTCAATCCGTACTAGAGAAAAGAGCTTGGTCGAGCAAAACTACCGTTTGGTTGATGACCAAAGCGCGCTCGACCGCCGCATGGACAGCCTAGAGAGCCGTACCCACTCTAAGTTCACAGCCATGCAAGATGCGACCAGTAAGATGCAATCTCAGCTGGGCAGTATGATGAATGCGTTGGGCTAATAGATGAATAGCCAGCTACAAGAGCTTTGTGAACTCGATCAACTAATTATCTCTAAACTGGAATTTAGTGAAATTAATGCTGAAGAAATAACGCAGCTTGTCGATAACAGAGAACAGTTATTGCAAAACGTGCTTCAAATAATCGACTCACATCCCGACGTTAAGCAAAGTTCTGAATGGTTTGAAGCCATTACCAGAACCAGAAAATTAGTCGAATTGATGCAGTCTGAGACGAGTCGAGTAGGTAAGACCCTACATAAATACCGTCACGGCGCTAAATCAGTTCAACAATACAAAAAGTTTCTATAGAAGAGGTTTACTATGCGCGGTTCTTTACAGGCATATAAAAAGGTATCAGTGGATAGTCAGCTAACGGCTGCCTCACCGCATAAGATTGTACAAATGCTAATGGCCGGTGCTATCGAGCGTTTGATTCAAGGCAAAGCGGCAATGCAAGCAGGCAACATCCCAGTGAAAGGTGAGCGACTTGGTAAGGCTCTAGATATCATTATTAGCCTACGTAGTTGCCTATCTATGGACGATGGTGGCGATATTGCGAAAAACCTAGATCAACTTTATGAGTTCATGATCACGCAAATTTCTGCGGCAAATCACAAAAATGACCCACAGCCTATTGATGATGTTATCGATATTATTCGCGAAATTAAGAGCGCTTGGGACCAAATTCCGAACGAATATCACAACTTGACGTCCGCTGACGTAGGTATTTAAAGAAAAATTGCAGTTTTAACCAATCTCATATCCCTTAATTGGTTGGTTGCCTTATTTTTTTAATCAAATAAAATAGAAGCCATTAGATAGCCTAATGGCTTTTTTCGTTGCTGATTTCCTAAATTTGTCCACGTAGACCATAATCATTGATACATCTCACTGTTTTATAGACTACGTTGCTCACCGTTTTTCCGCATCGCACCAAAATAAAGGCAATAATTCCTACTTATGCAAGGTTTGGCAAAACTGCTTGTCGTCGACGATAACGCTCAAGATCGTCACAATTTAAGCACAATATTAGAGTTTGTAGGAGAGAGCTGCGAAGTAATCAGCTCTGAACAAGCACGTAAAGTTGACTGGTCACTACAGTGGGCCGGCTGCATTATTGGTACCATTAAAGGTAAAGGCTTCAACGCATTACTGAATGAGAAGCTTGTTCACGGCAATCACATCCCTTTACTGGTGATTGGCAAAAACAATCACCCGGTTGACGAGTTGACTAACTATGTTGGTGAGCTTGAACTTCCTCTTAACTACCCGCAATTAAGTGATGCATTAAGACACTGTAAAGACTTCTTAGGCCGCAAAGGTGTTCAAGTTGTGTCTTCGGCACGCAAGAACACCCTGTTTCGCAGCCTAGTAGGACAAAGTGCTGGCATTCAAGAAGTACGTCACTTAATTGAACAAGTCTCTTCTACGGAAGCGAACGTGCTGATTCTTGGTGAATCTGGTACAGGCAAAGAAGTCGTAGCGCGTAACATTCACTATCACTCTAAACGTCGTTCAGGGCCTTTTGTTCCTGTAAACTGTGGCGCGATTCCACCTGATTTGCTTGAAAGTGAACTGTTTGGTCATGAGAAGGGCGCATTTACTGGGGCGATTACCGCACGTAAAGGCCGTTTTGAATTGGCTGAAGGTGGCACACTGTTTCTTGATGAAATTGGCGATATGCCGATGGCGATGCAAGTTAAGCTGCTACGAGTACTGCAAGAGCGATGCTTTGAGCGTGTAGGTGGCAATAGCACCATACAAGCTGATGTTAGAGTGATTGCGGCAACCCACCGCAACCTTGAAGATATGATCGACGATGATTCGTTCCGTGAAGATCTTTACTACCGCTTAAATGTATTCCCGATTGAAATGCCGGCGCTTCAAGATCGTAAAGAAGATATTCCACTGTTGCTTCAAGAGCTGATGACTCGAATGGAAGCGGAAGGCAGCATGCCTATCTGTTTCACGGCTCGTGCTATCAACTCTTTGATGGAGCATTACTGGCCAGGTAACGTTCGTGAACTAGCGAACCTGGTTGAACGAATGGTTATCTTGTATCCAAACAGCTTGGTTGATGTGAATCACCTGCCAACTAAATATCGATACAGCGATATCCCTGAGTTCCAGCCAGAGTTTAATAGCTTTGGATCTGAAGAGGAGCAAGAGCGTGATGCACTTGCTGACTTATTCTCAGAAGATTTCAGTTTTGATCAGCAAGATGATATTGCCGACAATGCTAATGCGCCTCAAGAGTTACCGCCAGAAGGGGTTAACTTGAAAGAGCTACTCGCGGATATGGAAGTGAATATGATCAATCAAGCGTTGGAAGCGCAGGGCGGCATTGTTGCTCGTGCTGCTGACATGCTTGGAATGCGTAGAACCACTCTGGTTGAAAAAATGCGTAAATATAACTTGCAGCGATAGTGTCCAGTTTTCGATGAAAACGAAAAACTAGCACACACTTTTTAGTTATTTGGTAACTCTAGCTAAGTGAACAGATAAACCATAGTCGAGTTGTTGCTTGCTTAACTATGTGATAAATATAGCAAATAGCCTGACTCGTGTTGTACGTCTCAGGCTGTTTTAGTATTTGAGGCAAATTTTTGACATGCGCGTATCTAACGAACCAGAAAATCAATCACACCTAGATTCTGTTGAACAGCAGGTTGAGCGCTATAAGCAAGTACTCGACGTGATGCCAGCAGGGGTTATCTTGTTAGATACACACGGCGAAGTGAGAGAAGCGAACCCTGAAGCGCATCGTATTCTTGGTGTTGAGTTGGTTGGCGAGAAGTGGTTTTCAGTGATTCAAAGTGCCTTTGACCCAAAAGACGATGACGGTCATGAGATCTCATTGAAGAACGGGCGAAAAGTGCGTTTGGCGATTTCAGCCTCTACCACGGGTCAGCTGATTTTGATTACCGATCTGACCGAGACCCGACTATTGCAGTCTCGCGTGAGTGATCTTCAGCGTTTGTCTTCATTAGGTAGAATGGTGGCCTCGCTTGCCCATCAAGTGCGAACGCCGCTTTCAAGTGCGATGCTGTATGCATCAAACCTTGCCGCGCCAAATCTGCCGCCGGCAACAAAAACGCGTTTTCAATCTAAGCTTATGGATAGATTGCATGACTTAGAGAAGCAAGTGAACGACATGCTGTTGTTTGCCAAAGGTGGTGACAACAAAGTCGTTAAGCCATTTACTGTGGCTGAATTGATCACTGAATTTCACCCTATGGTGGAAGCGGCATTGAAAACTAACCAGATTGATTATTGCCAAGAAGTTGAGGGCGAACAGACTCAAATGTTCGGCAACGCCAATGCTATCGCCTCAGCGTTAAGCAACCTAGTGTTGAACGCGGTTCAAATTGCGGGTAAGGAATCGCAGATCGATGTGTTTTTTAGGCCCGTAAATGGCGAGCTTAAGATATCAGTGCAAGACAGTGGCCCCGGCGTACCGAAAGAGCTTCAAGGTAAAATAATGGAACCCTTCTTTACCACTCGTTCACAAGGTACAGGTCTAGGCTTAGCGGTTGTACAAATGGTATGTCGAGCACATGAAGGCCGACTGGAATTGATATCAGAAGAAGGCGACGGCGCATGCTTTACCATGTGTCTACCGCTTGAAAGAAG
Source organism: Vibrio sp. 10N.261.54.A5 (assembly GCF_041471145.1). Classification (NCBI taxonomy): domain Bacteria; kingdom Pseudomonadati; phylum Pseudomonadota; class Gammaproteobacteria; order Vibrionales; family Vibrionaceae; genus Vibrio; species Vibrio sp. 10N.261.54.A5. The sequence continues at coordinate 7,820 of NZ_JBFRNU010000065.1, forward strand.
TGCTTCTTCTGAAGACTAATAAGTTTTAACTGAATTTACACTGGAGAATCCTATGGCTCAAAGCAAAGTGTTAATCGTCGAAGATGATGAAGGTCTACGCGAAGCCCTTGTCGACACACTCGCGCTTGCTGGCTATGAATGGCTGGAAGCGGATTGTGCGGAAGATGCTCTGGTCAAATTAAAATCGAACTCCGTTGATATTGTCGTATCTGACGTGCAGATGGCGGGCATGGGTGGCTTGGCACTATTGAGAAACATTAAGCAGCATTGGCCAAATTTGCCGGTATTGCTAATGACAGCGTACGCCAACATCGAAGATGCCGTTGCTGCAATGAAAGAGGGCGCTATCGACTATATGGCAAAGCCATTTGCGCCAGAAGTGCTGCTCAACATGGTCAGCCGTTATGCGCCTGTAAAGTCGGATGACAATGGTGACGCTATCGTTGCTGATGAAAAAAGTATCAAGCTAATGATGCTGGCTGATAAAGTTGCGAAAACCGATGCCAACGTCATGGTGTTGGGCCCGAGTGGTTCTGGTAAAGAGGTGATGTCTCGCTACATTCACAATGCTTCTAGCCGAAAAGATGGCCCGTTTGTCGCGATTAACTGCGCGGCGATCCCAGACAACATGTTAGAAGCGACCCTGTTTGGTTATGAAAAAGGCGCATTTACTGGCGCTATTCAAGCTTGCCCGGGGAAATTCGAGCAAGCGCAGGGCGGTACAATTCTGTTGGATGAGATCAGTGAAATGGATCTTAGCCTACAAGCCAAACTACTGCGTGTTTTGCAAGAGCGCGAAGTTGAGCGATTAGGTAGTCGTAAGAGCATCAAATTGGATGTTCGTGTATTAGCGACCAGTAACCGAGACCTTAAACAGTATGTTTCTGAAGGGAATTTCCGTGAGGATTTATACTACCGCCTGAATGTATTCCCAATTTCTTGGCCTCCATTGTGCGAGCGTAAAGGCGATATTGAGCCTTTAGCCAAGCACTTAGTTGAGCGCCACTGCACCAAACTTGGTATGCCTGTACCCGTTATGTCAGCACAAGCGATCAGCAAACTCGTCAATTATCCGTGGCCGGGCAATGTTCGCGAATTAGACAATGTGGTACAGCGTGCGTTAATATTGAGCGAGCAAGAGAACATCTCTGGTGAGCACATTCTTCTTGAAGGTGTTGACTGGCAAGACGCAAGCAGCCTACAACAAATCGTTGAAGGCAGTGATGTTGCGGCACCAGAAATTAAGCCAGTTGCAGAAGCAAACCCAATTAATAAAATAGTTGCTAGCAGCGAAGGGCTTGGTAATGAGCTTAGAGATCAAGAGTATGCGATCATTCTTGAAACCCTGATCGCATGTAATGGCCGACGTAAAGATATGGCGGAAAAACTGGGTATTAGCCCACGCACATTACGTTACAAGTTGGCGAAAATGCGTGATGCTGGAATAGATATCCCAAACTAAGGATAGATTAGTAGTGTCAGCTTTCTGACTAGTGTATTACGATATCTAGTCAATTTAATGTGTGGCACGCTAATTGCTCTGTCAATAATATAGCTAAATAGATGGTCATAATTTTGACTCCTGAGGTAGTAGATGAGAATAGATGGTTTACAAGGCGAAATGCAGGCAATGATGGTTGAAGCTGCCAGCGCGCGTCCCGCAGCAACGGGGCAAGCGGTCGGTGCAGATTTTGGCAACATGCTGACTAATGCCATCAATAATGTGAACTCATTACAAAAGACCTCAGGTGATCTTCAAGCTCGTTTTGATAGCGGCGACCAAAGCGTATCCCTTTCGGACGTGATGATTGCTCGTAATAAATCTAGTGTGGCTTTTGAGGCGACGATCCAAATTAGAAATAAATTGGTCGAATCGTACAAAGAGCTGATGAATATGCCGGTATAAGTTGGGTAGTTAAATAGTGGCAGATAATAGTCAAACAACAGATTTAACCGTAAGCGATAGCAATGACCACGCACTTATTGCAGGCTCTGAGCTAGACGGAGAAGGGCAAAATCCCGATCTAGGTGAACGCAGTTCATCGAAGTTCGATATGGCTGTCGGTGATCTCGATTTACTTCGTCAGGTCGTCTTAGTTCTTTCTATCTCTATCTGTGTAGCGCTGATCGTGATGCTGTTTTTCTGGGTGAAAGAGCCAGAAATGCGTCCACTAGGAGCTTACGAAACAGAAGAGTTGATTCCCGTTCTTGACTACTTGGATCTGCAAAAGATCGAGTACACGCTTGAAGGCAACACCATCTCAGTACCGGCTAGTGAGTACAATTCTCTGAAGCTCAATATGGTTCGAGCTGGTTTGAACCAAGAGCGAAACGCGGGTGATGACATCCTCATGCAAGACATGGGTTTTGGTGTATCACAACGTTTAGAACAAGAACGCCTTAAATTAAGCCGCGAAAGACAACTTGCCAAAGCCATTGAGCAGATGAAACAGGTGCGTAAAGCTCAGGTTTTATTGGCCCTGCCGAAGCAGAGTGTTTTTGTACGTCATAATCAAGAAGCCTCTGCTTCTGTATTCCTAACTCTAAAAACAGGTACTAACCTCAAGCAGCAAGAAGTTGATTCTGTTGTGGATATGGTGGCAAGTGCCGTTCCGGGAATGAAAACCTCACGTATTACGGTGACCGATCAGCATGGCCGATTGTTGAGCTCAGGCTCTCAAGACCCTATGTCAGCGGCGCGTCGTAAAGAACACGAGTTAGAGCGCAATCAAGAACAAGCGCTGCGTGAAAAAATTGACTCCATCCTGATTCCTATTCTTGGGTTTGGTAACTACACCGCTCAGGTTGATATCCAGCTCGATTTCAGTGCTGTGGAGCAAACCAGAAAACGTTTTGATCCGAATACACCGGCGACTCGAAGTGAATACACCTTAGAAGATTACAACAATGGAAATACGGTGGCGGGTATTCCGGGTGCGTTGAGTAACCAGCCTCCAGCGGATGCCTCAATTCCACAAGATGTGGCTCAGATGAAAGACGGCGCGATGACAGGTCAAGGCTCTGTTCACAAAGAAGCGACTCGAAACTTTGAGCTAGACACCACCATCAGTCATGAACGTAAACAGAGCGGCACGGTTAATCGTCAGACGGTTTCTGTTGCGATCAAAGACCGCCAATCCTTGAACCCAGATACGGGTGAAGTGGTTCATACGCCAATCCCGGCGAGCGAAATCAATGCGATTCGCCAAGTACTGATTGGTACGGTGGGCTTTGATGAAACTCGTGGTGATTTGCTCAACGTATTAAGCATGCAGTTTGCACCTCAAGTAACAGATGTTGTTGCTGATGTGCCAATCTGGGAGCATCCAAACTTCAATGATTGGGTTCGTTGGTTTGCAAGTGCCTTGGTTATCATAGTGGTGGTGTTGGTACTTGTTCGCCCTGCAATGAAGAAACTGCTTAACCCAGCAGCAGACAACGATGAACAGATGTACGGACCTGATGGCATGCCAATTGGTGCCGACGGCGAAACCAGCTTAATTGGTGGTGATATTGAAGGTGGTGAGCTGTTTGAATTTGGTTCAAGTATCGACTTACCAAACCTTCATAAAGACGAGGACGTGCTGAAAGCAGTACGTGCACTTGTAGCGAATGAACCAGAGCTAGCAGCTCAAGTAGTTAAGAATTGGATGGTAGATGGCTAACGAAATAGTTCCACAACAAACTGAAGGCGGTGAAGTGCTTGATGTCTCTAGCGTGGATATCGGCTCTATCTCAGGCGATGAGCGCGCTGCGATCTTGTTGCTCAGTTTAAATGAAGAAGATGCTGCTGGTATTATTCGTCACCTAGAGCCAAAGCAGGTTCAGCGTGTGGGTAGTGCGATGGCGCGAGCTACAGACCTATCCCAAGAGAAAGTAGGCGCTGTTCACCGTGCTTTCTTAGATGATATTCAGAAGTACACCAACATTGGTATGGGCAGCGAAGACTTCATGCGTAATGCGTTAGTTGCTGCTCTGGGTGAAGACAAGGCGAATAACCTTGTTGACCAAATCCTTCTCGGCACAGGTTCGAAAGGTTTGGATTCGCTTAAGTGGATGGATCCTCGTCAGGTGGCGAGCATTATCATCAACGAGCACCCTCAAATTCAAACTATTGTGTTGTCGTACCTCGATGCCGATCAATCGGCTGAGATCCTGTCTCAGTTCCCAGAGCGAGTTCGTCTGGATCTGATGATGCGTATTGCCAACCTTGAAGAAGTTCAACCTTCGGCGCTTGCTGAACTGAATGAAATCATGGAGAAACAGTTCGCGGGTCAAGCGGGTGCTCAAGCTGCCAAAATTGGTGGCCTGAAAGCCGCGGCTGAGATCATGAACTACATGGATAACAACGTGGAAGGCGTCTTGATGGATCAAATCCGTGACCAAGACGAAGACATGGCAACACAGATTCAAGATCTGATGTTTGTCTTTGAAAACCTTATTGAAGTTGATGACCAAGGTGTTCAACGACTACTACGTGATGTTCCACAAGATATTCTACAGAAAGCACTTAAAGGTGCAGATGAAGGTCTACGTGAGAAGATCTTCAAGAACATGTCTAAACGTGCTGCCGATATGATGAGAGACGATATTGAGGCGATGCCGCCAGTCAAAGTCTCTGATGTTGAAGCGGCTCAGAAAGAGATTTTGGGTATCGCGAGGAAGATGGCAGACAGTGGCGAAATTATGCTGTCTGGTGGCGCCGACGAGTTCCTTTAATACAGAAATCTCAAAAGCCCCACACTGTTGGGGCTTTTCTTTATCCAATCTCGAACCACAGATTAACTCAGTTTAACTGCTTGAATTCACAATACAGTTAAGCCACTCATAGATAGGTACTGATATGTCAGGTGATAGAAAACGCGGCTTCCTTCGCCCTGAAGAAGATAATACGGTTGCCCAACCTCAGAAATGGGGGCTGCCTGACTACACCTCTGACGTGAGCAAACAAGCCAAAGAAACCGCTTTTAACTACGACCCTAGTTGGATGCCAACGGTTGAAGAAGCCATTGAAGATGAAGAGCTGGTTCTGACTGAAGAGCAAATCGAGCTGATTAAACAAGGCGCTTATCAGGAAGGGCTGCATCAAGGCCAAGAGGCGGGCTTTAAGCAAGGCTATGAAAAAGGCAAAGAAGAAGGTTTTGCTGCCGGTCACGAAGAAGGCAACGAAGCCGGCAAGCTTGAAGGCGTAACCGCGGGTCAAGAGTACATTCAACAGCAGGTGGCCGTCTTCATGGGGCTGGCAAACCAGTTCGCTCAACCATTAGAGTTGATGAACGCTCAGGTGGAGAAGCAATTGGTCGACATGGTGCTTACCATGGTCAAAGAAGTGGTTCATGTTGAAGTGCAAACCAACCCACAAATCATATTAGATACCGTTAAAGAATCGGTAGAGTCGTTGCCGATTTCTGGTCACGCAATCACATTGAAACTCAATCCGGAAGATGTGGCGATCATTCGCTCTGCGTATGGCGAGACTGAATTGGACTGCCGTAATTGGACGCTGGTCGCAGAGCCAGCACTCAACCGTGGTGATGTACAAATTGAAGCGGGTGAGTCGAGCGTTAACTACCGCATGGAAGATCGTGTAAAGAACGTTATTCAAAATTTCTGCGGCGCAAATCGTCACCAAGGTCATGAGTAATGCTTGAGTTAGCGAATCGTCTCAGTCAGTACAAAGTCGAGGGGCTAAAATCGCGACCAATTGCCTCTGGTAAATTAGTACGCGTTGTTGGCTTAACGCTTGAAGCGACCGGCTGTAAAGCGCCAATCGGCAGTTTGTGTTTAGTCGAAACCATGTCTGGTCAGATGGAAGCCGAAGTCGTCGGTTTCTCTGGCGATAACCTATTTTTGATGCCGAGTGAGCAAATCACCGGGATCTTACCTGGCGCTCGCGTCACGCCAATGACTACCGAAAGTGGTATCCCTGTTGGAATGGAACTGCTCGGTCGAGTGATCGACGGCGTAGGTAATCCACTCGACGGTTTAGGTCCAATCTATACAGAGCAACGCGCTTCATTTAATGCGGAGCCAATCAACCCGTTAGCTCGTAAACCGATTTCTGAACCACTCGATGTCGGCTTGAAAGCCATTAATGGTTTGCTAACCGTGGGTAAAGGGCAACGTATCGGTCTGTTTGCTGGCTCTGGTGTCGGTAAATCCGTAACTCTGGGCATGATGACTCGAGGCACAACTGCGCAAGTAGTGGTCGTAGGCCTAATCGGTGAGCGTGGACGAGAAGTTAAAGAATTTATTGAAGAGATTCTTGGTGAAGATGGCCGTAAGCGTTCGGTTGTTGTTGCCGCTCCTGCCGACTCATCACCATTGATGCGCTTAAAAGGCTGTCAAACCGCGTTGGCTGTCGCCGAGTACTTCCGCGACCAAGGCTTAGATGTTCTGCTACTCATGGATTCATTGACCCGTTTTGCTCAAGCTCAGCGTGAAATTGCTCTGTCTGTGGGTGAGCCGCCAGCAACCAAGGGCTATCCGCCATCAGTCTTCGCTAAGCTTCCTGCGCTGGTGGAACGAGCAGGTAACGGCAATGATGAACAAGGTTCTATCACGGCTTTCTTTACCGTGTTAACCGAAGGCGATGACTTACAAGATCCGATTGCGGATGCGTCGCGAGCAATTCTCGATGGTCACGTTGTGTTATCTCGTGAGATGGCCGATGCCGGTCACTACCCAGCGATTGACGTTGAGAAATCCGTCAGTCGTGTTATGCCGCAAATCACCACTGAAGAACATGTCTTGATGTCGAAAGCGGTAAGGCAAGTGCTGTCTATCTGCCGTAAAAACCAAGATTTGGTGTCGATTGGTGCTTACAAGCCAGGAACGGATCCAGCAATCGATAGTGCCTTCACGTTGAAACCAAAACTGGATGAGTACTTGCAGCAGAAGATGAAAGAGACCGTCCCATACGACATGTGCGTCAACATGTTGAAACATGTATTGGGTGGCTAACGGGTGAATAAGGTTAGTCATGGATAACGCATTAGAATTTTTGCTCGATCAAGCCAAAGATCAAGAGAACCAAGCGGTACTTGCGCTCAACAAAGCGAACTCTGAGCTGCAAGGCTACTATGAGCAGGTTACGCAGATTGAAAAGTATCGACTGGATTACTGTCAGCAGCTCGTTGACCGCGGCAAGGCAGGCTTAACGGCGAGCCAATATGGTCACTTGAACCGCTTCTTAACTCAGTTGGATGAAACATTATCCAAACAGAGAGAAGCCGAGCACCACTTTAAAAATCAAGTCGACAACTGCCAAAGCTACTGGATGGAGTTACGCAAAAAACGTAAATCCTACGAGTGGTTGATGGAGAAAAAGCAGAAAGAGAAAGCAAAGCTGCAAGATCGAAGAGAACAAAAGCAAATGGATGAGTTTTCGACTCTGTTATACAGCCGAAAGAAGATGTGATCCTAAGCCACGAATGACGTCAGTGCTGTTCTCTATATTGTGAAAACCGAACTTATAGGCATGTTTCTTGCTCCGTTTTATATAAAATTGCGCGTTATGCCCACCAAAGGCATGAAAAGCATCCGACTTTCTTTTTGTTGCCTGATTCATGGCAGCAAAGCTAGTAGATAGAGCTTGTATATATGAATGTTAGTCTTTCCTCAAATTCAGCGACCAACAAAATGTCATCGTTGTTGGACACCGGTTCTGCCTCTTCCAAGGTAGAAGAAACCGGCGACTCTAAAGGTTTCTTTGAGTCCTTTAAAGAAGCGCTCGGCTTTGAAGAAAGTGACAGTAAAGTCGCAGCAAAAGACACAGAAAGCACTGCGAAACCTGATACTAAACAGACATCTACCGAAGGTGAAGCGTCAGCCGAAGCGAACAAAGGTGATTCCGCTGAATCAAAGGCTACTGACGAAGTGAGCGAAGCGCAAAGCAAGCAAGCAGCTTCAGAAGTAGAAGGCGAGAAAGCTGCTGATAAAACATCAGCAGAGGCTGCGTCTGGATCTGAGGCTCAGCTCAAAGCCAATTCGGGCACTGATAGCACTGTCGCTGATAAGACTGTTGCAGATAAGGCAGATGGTAAAGATGCGCAGGATACGACTAACGAATCTAAAGAACATATTGCTCAATCCCAAACTCAGGGTCCATCAGCGGTAGATGGTGCTACGCAGGCATCGCAAGCCAATGCAGCGATGAGCGAAGGCAATAAATTGCTTGGTCAATTGGATGAGGCAAACAAAACCCTAAATCAAGCGCCAAACGGCAAAGGCTTGCCTCAGCAAGGTCAGGTAGAACAAGCCCAAGGTAATATCACCGGTGCTTCTGTTGCAGGAGTTTCCGTTACGGATAAGGCGACACAACAAGCTAAGGCTGCAAATCAGGAGAAGAGCCTTGAAGTCGATTCTGAAATCGCTGTACTTACCGGAGGTAAGGGTGTTTCTCAGCTAACTGATACTGAAATTCGACAGTTGATGGATAAAGGCGTCACTCCAGAACAAATTGAAGCCAGTATGAGCCGAGAGCTGAGCCAAAAGAATGCAGCTAGTGCGGTTGCTGCCGAGCAGAGCCAAGCATTGTCAGCCGTGGATATTGAACTGGCAAAGCAAGTAGATGCCCATACCAAAGCGCTAAACCAATTGAATGGACAAATCGAATCAGAGCAGTCTGTTGTCGATAGCTTGCTTGATAAGCAACAAAGTGGCGCTAAGTTGACGGTTGATGAGCAAGCCGCTTTGGCTAAAGCGACCTCTAACCTAGACCTGTTGAATCAACAGCTCGCTAACGTTCAACAACAAGTAACAGCTTTGCTAAGTCAAGCTCCGGCTGCGAACAGTGCGTCTGGTGAACCCACTGCTATCGATTGGGATAATACGGATTCAAGCGAAACTAAAGCCTTAGCTGCGGCAGCATCAACAGCAGCTGTAGCGACGGCTACACAACAAGTGTCAGCGCAGGCCGCTTCTCAATCAGCAAACAATGCTCTTACGGACAAGGCGGCAATGCTGCACGCCAATAATGCACATGCAGCCCAACAGGCCGCAGCTCAACAAGCTAATGTGGCTTCACCTCAGCAGCAAGCAACGTTGGATCCAGCTTTAACCGCGCAAGGAGTGGCGATGAATGCAACGCCAGCTGCCACAAAAGCAGGCTCGACTGATACGCTTCTTAAAGCGGGCGCCGGTGCAGCAGCACTGTCTGGTTTGGGTAAAGCGGGTGCTAAAGAAGATTCTAAAGATTCGACCTTTGCTCAGCAGATCGCTTCTGCGGCTGGTGCACAAGGTACGGCAACGGTGGGTTCAGCACCTACGCGAGCTGAAATTCAAGCTGCTCAACAAGCGCCCTTACAGCTCACCAAAGAGCTAGCCAATGAGCAAGTGGCTGAAAAAGTACAAATGATGATGTCTAAGAACCTTAAGAACTTGGACATTCGTCTCGACCCACCAGAATTGGGCCAAATGAAAATCCGCATGACCATGAATAATGACGTGGCAAACGTGCACTTTACGGTGAGTAATCAGCAAGCGAGAGATGTGATTGAACAAACCTTACCTCGCTTGAGAGAGATGCTTGCTCAGCAAGGTCTGCAGCTTGCCGATTCGTCTGTTCAACAACAGAACTCCGGTCAGGGACAAGATAGATACAACAATGGTGAGCAACAATCCGGCGCTAACCGCACAAATGATACGCAAGGTGATGAAAACCTTGATAGTGGCAGCAATCTTGAATTGAATGTCGCATCAAAGCGTGATGGAATTAGTTATTATGCCTAATATCAGGCTAAGAACGCTTGGTTAATAGAAAAAACCAGTTAATAAAAAGAACCATCAGTTAATCGCAAGAACAGGAAGTTAGAGTAAGATATGGCCGAAGAACAAGATGCACCTAAAGGGAAGAGCAAGCTCCTTATAATTATTATTGCCGTAGTTGTGTTACTGCTTGGTATAGGTGGTGCGCTGTACTTTTTCTTAGGTTCTGACGATAGCGCCTCTGAATCTCAGTCTCAGCCAGCAACGGCTGTGGTCGCTGCAGAGCCGGTTATGTATGTTAATATTCCTCAGCCCTTCTTGTTTAATGTGACAGGTGACAAAAAAGATCGCCTAGTTCAGATAAAAGCACAGCTCATGGTACGTGGCAGTAAGAATGAAGATCTGGCTCGTTACCACTCTCCACTTGTAGAAAGTACGCTACTGGCCACGTTCGCTTCGGCAACGGTTGATCAATTGCGCTCACCAACAGGCCGCGTGGAACTGCGTAATAAGGCAACAGAAGATATTAAAGCAAGCCTGGCTCAAGCTGTTGGCCAGCCTGTGATTGAAAAAGTGTTATTCACTGACTTCGTAATTCAATAGGTAATTTGTGACCGATTTATTAAGCCAAGACGAAATTGATGCGCTGTTACATGGCGTTGATGATGTTGAAGAAGTTGAAGATGTCTTAGAAACCGAAAATGACAATGCAGTCAATTTCGACTTCTCATCTCAAGATCGAATCGTCCGTGGTCGAATGCCGACCCTTGAACTTATTAACGAGCGCTTCGCACGTCATATGCGTATCAGCTTGTTTAATATGTTACGTAAAACGGCTGAAGTGTCGATCAACGGCGTACAGATGATGAAGTTTGGTGAGTACCAAAACACATTGTATGTACCCACCAGTTTAAACATGGTTCGTTTCCGTCCATTGAAAGGTACGGCACTCATCACCATGGAAGCTCGTCTGGTTTTCATTCTCGTAGAGAACTTTTTTGGCGGTGATGGTCGTTTCCACGCCAAGATTGAAGGTCGTGAATTCACGCCTACTGAAAGACGAATCATTCAGTTACTGCTGAAAATTGTTTTTGAAGATTACAAAGAAGCTTGGTCGCCAGTGATGGGGGTTGAGTTTGAATACTTGGATTCCGAAGTGAACCCAAGTATGGCGAACATTGTGAGCCCAACCGAAGTGATTGTTGTGAGTTCGTTCCACATTGAAGTGGATGGCGGTGGTGGTGACTTCCACGTTGTCATGCCTTACTCCATGGTTGAGCCGATCCGTGAACTGCTTGATGCGGGTGTTCAATCAGACAAGATGGAAACCGATGTTCGTTGGAGTACCGCACTGCGTGATGAGATCATGGATGTGCCCGTCAATTTCCGCGTGAATTTGCTAGAGCAAGATATTTCCCTTCGTGATCTGATGGAGCTGCGCCCTGGTGATGTTATCCCAATGAACATGCCTGAGCACGCAACCATGTTTGTCGAAGAACTGCCGACTTATCGTGTGAAAATGGGCCGTTCTGGTGAGAAGCTTGCAGTACAGATTTCGGAAAAAATTCAAAGACCACATGTGGTTAAAACTGATCTCGCTTTTCTAGGTAAAGACTTATTGTCTGAGCTCGAAAACAGTGATGATGACGACGAATAGTAAAATAGATAAAAGTATAGGAATTGGTAATGGAACCTAGTGAAGATCAAAAGCTAGCAGACGAATGGGCTGCAGCACTTGGTGAAGATCCTTTAGCGCCGTCAATTGATGTTGATGATGTGCTTGCGGCACCACTTGATGAGCTAACCGATTCATCATCTCCGATTTCTGAAGATGAGCGTCGTAAGCTGGATACCATTATGGATATCCCCGTGACTATTTCGATGGAAGTTGGCCGCTCTCAGATCAGTATCCGTAATTTACTTCAGTTGAACCAAGGTTCGGTTGTTGAGCTAGATCGAATCGCTGGTGAGTCACTAGACGTGATGGTCAACGGAACTCTGATTGCTCACGGTGAAGTGGTTGTAGTAAACGACAAGTTTGGTATTCGTTTGACTGACGTTATTAGCCAGACAGAACGAATTAAGAAGCTGCGTTAATGAGCTTTTTGTCTCAAAGACTTGCGGGCTCTTTTCTCGGAATGACAGGTTTGTTCCGAGGAATCTTGGGAGTAGGGCTATTAACGGCTCCTTCCATTGCCTTTGCAGCAACACCGCCTTCTCTCGATTTAGCGACCACCTTTGGGTCGCTAATTTTCGTTATAGCCTTCATTTTATTTATTGCTTGGCTACTCAAGCGAATGCAAGTACCTGCGATGTCGAATCAACAAGGTTTGGCGATTGTTAGGCAAATCCCTGTTGGTACTAAAGAGCGTATCGCTATTGTGCAAGCGGGTGATGAACAGTTCTTGGTAGGGATTACCACACAATCGATTCAGCTGATCTCTAAGCTCGATAAACCTCTTACTCAGGAGATGCTGGAAAAAAGTACATTTTCAAGTCAGCTTTCCCAGCTAATAAAAAAAGATGCAAACAAGTAACGGACTTTTGAACTCCTCTTACTTTCACCAAGCCGGAGCTTTCCGAGCGGTGAAAGTGTGGTTGGTTCAGCTTATTCTCCTATGCTCAATCGTATTCAGTGTGTCGGTATTTGCACAAGCTGAAGACGGCACCGTCATTCCTGCGAATACCGCTGGCTCGGAATCGGTCACTATCAGCACGATGGAACAAGACCAAGCCAAATCGACAACCATGACCACGGGCAGATTGACTGGCAATGGTGGCGGCATACCTGCCTTTACCATGACAACCAATGCCAATGGCGGTGAAGACTACTCGATTAACCTGCAAATTCTCGCGTTAATGACCATGCTTGGCTTCTTGCCGGCGATGGTGATTTTGATGACATCGTTCACTCGTATTGTGGTTGTGATGTCTATCTTGCGTCAGGCGATGGGTCTACAACAAACACCGTCTAACCAAGTCATTATTGGTATCGCGATATTCTTGACCTTCTTCATCATGTCGCCAGTGATTAATCAAGTTAACGAACAAGCAGTTCAGCCTTATCTTAATGAACAGATATCGGCACGACAGGCATTTGATGTTGCCCAAAAACCGATTAAATCCTTCATGCTCAAGCAGACTCGAATCAAAGATCTTGAAACCTTTGTTGAGATTTCTGGCGCGGAAGTGACTAACCCTGAAGATGTTTCGATGGCGGTTCTGATTCCAGCATTTATCACATCGGAATTAAAAACGGCTTTCCAAATCGGATTTATGCTGTTCTTGCCTTTCCTAATCATCGACTTGGTGGTGGCATCGGTATTGATGGCTATGGGTATGATGATGTTGTCACCGATGATTGTATCGCTGCCGTTTAAGTTGATGCTGTTTGTTCTTGTTGATGGCTGGAACTTGATACTCTCCACACTCGCCGGCAGTTTTGCCTTGTAGCTGGGGGAATAATGAATCCTGAAATATTCGTAGAGTTGTTCCGAGATGCCCTTTGGATGGTATTAATCATGGTTTGCGCCATCATTATTCCTAGCCTGCTGATCGGTTTGGTTGTGGCTGTTTTCCAAGCTGCGACCTCAATCAACGAACAAACCCTGAGTTTCCTGCCGCGTTTGATCGTAACTTTGTTGGCGTTGATGCTATTCGCACACTGGATGACCCAGATGATGATGGAGTTCTTTTTTGAGCTCATCGAACGCTTGCCGCAAGTTCTGTATTAAACCGATATGGAATACCCAACGAGCCTTGTACTAGAGTGGTTAGCCAATTATTTTTGGCCATACACTCGCATCTCAGCGATGCTGATGGTGATGACGGTAACAGGGGCACGCTTCGTGTCGCCGCGTATTCGTCTGTATTTAGGCTTGGCGATCACTTTTGCGGTGATGCCTGCGATTCCGGCCGTTCCCAAAGAGATTGAACTTCTGTCCTTTCAAGGCTTCCTGACTGTCTTCGAGCAAATTGTGATTGGCGTGGCCATGGGTTTTGTTACCCAGTTCATGATTCAAACCTTTGTTATGCTGGGTCAGATCCTCGGTATGCAATCGAGCTTGGGTTTTGCATCAATGGTCGACCCGGCTAACGGGCAAAATACGCCGGTACTTGGTCAGCTGTTCATGCTGCTAGCGACCATGTTTTTTTTGGCGACCGATGGTCACTTGAAAATGCTGCAGCTGGTGGTGTTTAGTTTTAAGACCTTGCCGATTGGCAGTGGCTCTCTAACCTCTGTGGATTTTCGAGAGCTCGCGTTGTGGCTCGGCATCATGTTCAAAACGGCATTAGCGATGTCATTGTCGGGGATTATTGCGCTGCTAACGATTAACCTTTCTTTTGGTGTAATGACGCGTGCGGCACCTCAATTAAACATCTTTTCTTTGGGTTTTGCATTTGCGCTACTCGTGGGTCTGTTACTTTGTTGGTACATCCTTGGCGGCTTATATAGTCACTATGAGCTATTTTGGATGCAGGGCGAACAACAGATATGTCGTCTAATCCGGTTAGATTGCTAGGAGACTGAAATGGCAGAGTCAGACGGTCAAGAACGCACAGAAGACGCCACGCCCAAACGCTTGCAACAGGCCAAAGAGAAAGGGCAGGTTGCAAGGTCAAAAGAGCTAGCGTCAGCGTCGGTACTTATTGTCGGTGCAATTGCATTAATGTGGTTTGGCGAATCGATGGCGAAGGCTTTGTTCGAGGCCATGCAACGTCTGTTCTCTTTGAGTCGCGACGAAATTTTTGACACTAACAAACTCCTAGAAATCGCTGGTGGTGCACTGGTGAACCTGCTGTTCCCGCTGTTTTTGATACTGATAACCTTGTTTGTTGCTGCCGTCATCGGCGCTGCGGGTGTCGGTGGGATTAACTTCTCAATGCAAGCAGCAATGCCTAAGGCGTCTAAGCTCAACCCACTCAGTGGCATCAAGCGTATGTTTGGCCTGCAAAGCTGGGTTGAACTGCTCAAGTCTATTCTTAAAGTAGCGCTCGTATCGGGGATGGCGATTTATCTGATTCAAGCCTCTCAGCATGATTTAATGCAGCTGAGTATGGATGTGTACCCACAGAACATCTTTCATGCCTTGGATATCTTGCTCAATTTCATCCTGTTGATCAGTTGCTCGCTGCTTATTGTGGTGGCGATTGATATCCCGTTCCAGATCTGGCAACACGCCGATCAATTGAAGATGACCAAACAAGAAGTCAAAGACGAATTCAAAGACACTGAAGGTAAGCCGGAAGTGAAAGGCCGAATTCGTATGCTTCAAAGGGAAGCGGCTCAGCGTCGCATGATGGCAGACGTTCCTCAAGCGGATGTGATTGTGACCAACCCGGAACACTTTTCAGTGGCGCTGCGCTATAAGCAGAATCAAGACAAAGCACCAATTGTGGTTGCTAAAGGTGTCGACCACATGGCGATGAAGATCCGAGAGATTGCGCGTGCAAACGACATCTATATAGTTCCAGCGCCGCCATTGGCGAGGGCGCTTTATCACACCACTGAGCTAGAACAACAAATTCCTGACGGTCTGTTTACGGCAGTTGCACAAGTGCTTGCATATGTTTTCCAGCTTAAACAGTACCGAAAACGAGGTGGTGAGCGACCAAAACTGCAAGATTCTAATATGCCGATCCCACCTGATTTACGTCATTAGATCAATTGCTTGAGCTCTGCGTGATGAACCCTGATAATAGCGAGCTCGCTAATCTTCCTTTTATAGAGGTGATGGCGATAATTTGACGTGAGATGTTGGTACAGTGTTTGCTGTAGTAGCCTGAACATTATAAGCCCATAGCAAACAGCCCTGACTAAGACCTAATCCACTTGTTCAGAGAGCTACAACATAGCGAAACTGTCTAGATTTATGAAATTCTCCCTGCCTTTTGCGGACAAGCTACCTAAAATCCCTAACCGTGCCATGCCTGCGATTGGTGCACCTATTATGGTACTTGCAACGCTTGCTATGGTGGTGTTGCCCATTCCAGCTTTCTTGTTGGATATGTTCTTCACCTTCAACATTGCACTGTCTATGGTTGTGCTACTGGTCTCGGTATATACCCGCAGGCCTTTAGACTTCGCTGCATTCCCAACCGTCCTGCTGATTGCGACTCTACTTCGATTGGCCTTGAACGTTGCTTCGACACGTGTGGTATTGCTTCATGGTCATGAAGGTGGCGACGCGGCCGGTAATGTGATTGAAGCCTTCGGTAACGTGGTTATCGGTGGTAACTATGCGGTAGGTCTAGTGGTGTTCTTGATTCTTATGATCATCAACTTCATGGTTGTAACCAAAGGTGCGGGTCGTATCTCGGAAGTAAGCGCGCGTTTCACGTTAGACGCCTTACCGGGTAAACAGATGGCAATCGATGCCGACTTGAACGCAGGTTTGATCGACCAAGACCAGGCGCGTCTGAGACGTTTTGAAGTAACCAAAGAAGCTGACTTCTACGGTTCGATGGACGGTGCTTCTAAGTTTGTTAAAGGCGATGCGATCGCTGGTATCTTAATCTTATTCATCAACATCATTGGTGGCTTGAGCATTGGTATGGCTCAGTTTGACCTTGGTTTTGGCGAAGCAATCGAAATCTATACACTACTGACTATCGGTGATGGTCTGGTAGCACAAATTCCGTCTCTATTATTGTCGATCGCAGCTGCAATGATGGTAACGCGTCAAAACACCGATGAAGATATGGGCGAGCAACTTGTCTTCCAAATGTTCGACAACCCTAAAGCCCTTATGATCACTGCCGCCATCCTTGGCATTATGGGTATTGTTCCTGGCATGCCACATTTCTCGTTCTTGAGCCTTGCCATCGTTGCAGGCGCGGGGGCGTACTACATCGATAAAAAGAACAAGAAGAAGGCGGAAGAACCTAACCTTCCGGCCACGGTTGAAGCCAATGGAGAAGTAGGCTCTCAGAAGGAGCTCTCTTGGGATGATGTTCAACCTGTCGATATTATTGGTTTAGAAGTGGGTTACCGTTTAATTCCTTTGGTTGATAGAGACCAAGGTGGTGAATTGCTTGAACGCGTTAAAGGTGTGCGTAAAAAGCTGTCTCAAGACTTTGGTTTCTTGATCCCAGCAGTACACATTCGCGATAACCTAGAACTGACACCAAACAGCTACCGCATTACCTTGATGGGTGTTGCTGTGGGTGAAGCTGAGATTAAGCCAGACATGGAACTCGCGATTAACCCGGGCCAAGTCTATGGCATGATCGATGGCGAGCCGACGATTGACCCTGCCTTTGGCCTTGAAGCGGTTTGGATTCGTGAAGAGCAGCGTGAACACGCACAAGCTCTAGGTTATACCGTTGTAGATTCTTCTACAGTACTGGCGACACACCTTAGCCAGCTGCTAACCAACAACGCATCACAGCTTATTGGTCATGAAGAAGTTCAGAACTTACTTGAGATGCTCAGCCGCTCAACACCTAAGCTGGTTGAAGGTTTTGTACCGGATCAATTGCAGTTGGGTGTGGTTGTGAAAGTGCTACAGAACCTGCTGAATGAAGCGATTCCAATTCGTGATATTCGAACCATAGTCCAAACTTTGTCGGAGTATTCAGGTAAGAGTCAAGAACCTGACATACTTACTGCGGCGGTTCGTATCTCATTGAAACGACTAATTGTTCAAGAAATCAATGGTATAGAACCAGAATTGCCAGTGATAACTTTGATTCCTGAGCTGGAACAAATCTTGCATCAAACCATGCAGGCATCCGGCGGAGAATCTGCTGGTATTGAACCTGGTTTAGCCGAACGTTTACAGACCTCCCTCAGCCACGCTACACAAGAGCAAGAGCTGAAAGGTGAGCCCGCGGTACTATTGACCTCTGGCGTGTTGCGTTCGACTCTGGCTAAGTTCGTGAAGAACACGATCCCAAGCTTACGAGTCTTGTCTTACCAAGAAATACCGGACGAAAAGCAGATACGTATAGTACAAGCTGTTGGTAATTAAGCCGCCTAATTAGAACGGACAATCGAATTGAAAATTAAACGATTTTTTGCAAAAGATATGCGAACGGCTCTGCTCCAAGTTAAAGAAGAACTTGGTTCAGAAGCGGTGATCATGTCTAACAAAAAGGTCGCAGGTGGCGTGGAAATTGTTGCCGCTATTGATGGCGAATCCAGCCCGTCGACAGCGAGCCAGAGACTAAATAAACCTCAGCAGCCTGCCCAAAGCCAATATACGCAAATGGCCGCGCCCGCAACTCCTGCAGGGCGACGTCAACTAGACGATGACAAGGTTAGCCTGCAGTCGAATGCTGAAGGTGGACGCTCAATGACCAAGCGCTTTGCGAATATGCTAAAGCAATACAGTCATGGCGCCGATGATGAGCCACAACATCGTGCTGGAAATGAAGATTCATTGTCAGCATTGCTCAATCGTCAATCAAGCACGGGTCATAAGCCTCATAGTCATCAGACTCAAAGCAATTTGCAGTCTCATGGCCATCAGCAATCTCACGGAAACCAACAGTCTCACGGCAATCTTGATTCAGCATTTGCTCGTGAAACGGGTTTGTCTAAGTTGATTGCTGAAGACCGCAGAGTAGAGCGCCCGGCACCTCGCTTGGATCCGACTCGTTATGATCGTGGTCGAGAGAATACTCAATCCAAAGGTTCTGATACTGAAATGGAAACGATGCGCGAAGAGATGACCTCAATTCGTCGTCTGTTAGAGCATCAAGTTTCTGGGTTGATGTGGCAAGAAGTTGAGCGCCGTGAACCACTGAGAGCCATGCTTATTAAGCGCCTTGAACGTATGGGTGTATCTGCAGAGCTTGCCGATCAAATGGCTTGCTACATTCCTGAAGATACTAAACCTGCACGTGCATGGAAGGCTCTGTTAGCTCTGGTTGCTGACCAAATCTCCGTTACACAAAAAGATATTTTAAAACGCGGCGGTATTGTGGCTCTACTTGGCCCAACCGGCGTGGGTAAAACAACGACTGTTGCAAAGCTAGCTGCACGTGCTGCCATGGAATATGGCGCTGATAACGTCGCACTAGTGACAACTGACACATATCGTATAGGTGCACATGAGCAGTTATCGATCTACGGCCGAATTATGGGTTGTCCTGTAAGAGTTGCTAAAGATTCTAGCGAACTGGCCGATGTAATATATCAGTTACGTAATCGTCGCCTGATTCTGGTCGATACTGCAGGCATGGGACAACGAGATGTTCGCCTATCTGAGCAGTTAGACACATTGATGCAAGAGAGTGGTTCCGTTATCAATAGCTACCTTGTGTTGCCTGCAACCGCGCAACGCAAAGTGCTGCAAGAAACAATTGAACACTTTAGAAGAATCCCGTTGTCGGGATGCATCATGACTAAGCTGGATGAATCCCTAAGTCTAGGTGAATTCATCAGTGTCGTAATACAAAATGCATTACCAGTTGCTTACATAGCAAATGGTCAACGAGTTCCTGAAGATATCGTTATAGCTCAGCCAAAGTACATGATTGCTAAGGCTAATGAGCTATTAGAAAAATCTACAGAGAATGAACCTCATTACTGGAATAGCGATTCTGAAGGGCTCTAGGCGGCGGATAAATATGAATGAAAATATGATACATGACCAAGCTAGCGGCCTCCGTCGCTTAACCAAGCCTTCACTCACAAAAGTTATCGCTGTAACCGGTGGTAAGGGAGGCGTTGGTAAATCTAATGTGACGTTAGGTATGGCTATTTGCATGGCGCGCCAAGGCAAAAAAGTCATGGTGCTAGATGCCGATTTAGGACTAGCGAACGTCGATATCATGCTAGGTATTCGTTCTAAACGAAACCTTGGGCATGTGTTGGCTGGCGAATGTGAACTTAAGGATGCGATTGTCGAAGGGCCGCACGGAATTAAAATTATTCCAGCGACATCGGGCACTCAAAGCATGACTGAACTTTCACACGCACAGCATGCTGGTTTGATTCGCGCATTCGGTTCGCTTGAAGACGAGATGGATATCTTGTTGGTTGATACCGCAGCCGGTATTTCGGACATGGTGATCAGCTTCTCAAGAGCGGCGCAAGACGTGGTTGTCGTGGTATGTGATGAACCTACCTCGATCACGGATGCATATGCTTTGATTAAGCTTTTAAGCAGAGAACACCAAGTTCAGCGATTCAAAGTTGTTGCAAATATGGTCAGAAGCTACCGCGAAGGCCGAGAATTATTTGCAAAGTTGACTTTGGTCACAGAGCGCTTCTTGAATGTGAGCCTCGAACTCGTAGCATGTATTCCTTTAGATGATAAAGTACGTCAATCAGTCAAGAGACAGAAAATCGTAGTCGATGCGTTTCCTCGCTCTCCAGCTGCATTGGCAATCAGCTCTTTGGCTAACAAAGCCTTGACCTGGCCAATACCAAAAACACCGAGCGGACACTTGGAGTTCTTTGTTGAAAGGCTGCTGAATCGTACTGAATTTATAGAGGAACCATTTGGTGAATAAAGCGCTTACTTACGACCAACACGCTAATCACAATAGCCAACAGGCTTTTTTTGAGAAGTACTCTGTGTTGGTTAAACGTATCGCTCATCACTTGTTGGGGCGATTACCGCCTAATGTATTGGTTGATGACTTAATTCAAGCTGGCATGATCGGCTTGATTGAAGCGCAACAAAACTATGATGGTACCAAAGGCGCAAGCTTTGAGACGTATGCTGGTATTCGGATTCGCGGGGCAATGTTGGATGACATTCGCCGTGGGGACTGGGTGCCGAGATCGGTTCATAAGAACAATCGAGAAATCAGCAGTGCAATTGCGGAATTAGAGGGTATCCTCAACCGCGACCCGAGTGATGCCGAAGTGGCAAAACACATGGGGCTCAGTTTAGAGCAGTATCACAGTGCTTTAACTGACATTAATTGCTCAAGACTGGTTGGAATTGAAGATTTAGGCGTCTCAGATGATGTAATATCTCCGAATGAAGACTCTCAAGATAATACGCCTTTTCAAGGGGTTGCTGATGAGTCATTCCGCCAAGCTTTGATCGATTCGATAAAACAACTTCCGGAAAGGGAAGGCCTTGTGCTTTCGCTTTATTACGACGAAGAACTCAATTTAAAAGAGATTGGGGAAGTGTTAGGTGTCAGCGAATCTCGTGTCAGCCAAATACTGAGCCAATCTATGCAGCGTTTACGCACTAAGTTAAGTGCTTGGACACAGAACGACTAACAACACTGATCCTATTCAGTGGAGGCTAATTTGAACAAAAACATGAAAATTCTCATTGTTGATGATTTTTCAACGATGCGCCGAATTGTTAAAAACCTACTTCGCGATTTAGGTTTCAACAACACTCAAGAAGCAGATGATGGCTTGACCGCGTTACCTATGCTGAAAAAAGGCGAATTTGATTTCGTGGTAACTGACTGGAACATGCCAGGCATGCAAGGGATTGACCTGCTTAAACACATTCGCGCAGACGCAGAACTTAAGCACCTTCCAGTGCTTATGATCACAGCTGAAGCGAAGCGTGAGCAGATCATCGAAGCTGCGCAAGCGGGTGTTAATGGTTACATTGTGAAGCCTTTCACTGCTGCAACGCTGAAAGAGAAACTTGATAAGATTTTTGATCGCTTATAAGCATCAATAAATTTAGGCACTTCTAGGTAAACACTGACTGATAAGTTATCTGTTTATCTCGATAGCCTAAGCGCACAAAGTATGCGGAGTAAGGCCGAATTCAGGATGATTTCATTAGAACAAGCAAAAAAATTAGTAGAGCTGCTTGAGAACGATGAGCAGCAAAATGCTGATTCTCTTGTGAGAAGCATTTATGAAGATAACTTTAGTCTTCAAGACAATCCAATGCTTCAAGAAATAGGAAGTCTGACACGCGACCTCCACGACTCTTTGACTCAATTCAATTTCGATGAACGCATCAGCGTTATCGCAAATGACGAAATCCCTGATGCAAGGGATCGCCTTCAGTATGTCATTGATAAAACGGAAGTTGCGGCAAATAAGACGATGGACGCTGTCGATCGCTGTATGCCAATCGCAGACAACCTACACGAGTGTTTACTTCAAGTAAGGCCTCAATGGAATGAACTGATGCATGGCCGCATTGAGCTGGCACAATTTAAAGCTTTATGTCACCGCATTGATGGATTGCTTGTCCAAGTAGAAGGCGACAGTACTGAACTACGCGGACAATTGACTGAAATCTTGATGGCTCAGGATTTCCAAGATTTAACTGGGCAGATAATCAGCAAAGTTATTACCTTGGTGAATGAGGTGGAAGGACGTTTGGTCGAGATTCTCACGGTATTCGGTGCGAATCAAAAAGAGCCAACTCCAGAGTCAGAGAAGAAAGCATCGATTGCGCCTGAAGGTCCAATTATGAACCCAGAAGAGCGCGAAGACGCTGTCGCATCTCAAGATGAAGTCGACGATTTGTTATCCAGTCTTGGATTTTAAAGGTAACGTATGAGCTACGATTTAGACGAAGATATTCTTCAGGACTTTTTAGTCGAAGCAGGAGAGATCCTTGAACTCCTATCAGAACAACTGGTAGAGCTTGAGAATAACCCTGACGACAAAGACCTATTAAATGCTATTTTCCGTGGTTTCCATACAGTAAAAGGTGGTGCTGGTTTCCTAGCATTAACTGAGCTGGTGGATACTTGTCATGGTGCTGAGAATGTGTTCGACATTCTGCGAAACGGCCAACGCAGCGTAACATCAGGTTTGATGGATACCATGCTGCAGGCGCTAGATACAGTCAATGTACAGTTTCGCGCCGTGCAAGATCAGGAACCTTTAGTGCCAGCCGACCAATCTTTATTGGATGAACTTCACCGTCTCTGTAAACCAGAGTCTGCGGATGAAGTGGCACCAGTAGAAGCGCCTGCACCTATTATCCCTGAACCTGTTGTTGCAGCGCCTGAGCCTGTTATTGCTCCGGAACCTACTGCTGAAAGCTCAAACATCAATGCATCTTCAGTCGATGATATCTCTGAAGATGAGTTTGAACGCTTGCTTGATGAGCTTCACGGTAAAGGTGGTTTACCAACAGCGCCTTCTGCACCAACACCGCCGTCAGCACCCGCTGCACCTCAGTCTGTTGCTGACAGTGGTGATATTACTGATGACGAATTTGAAAAGTTATTAGATGAACTGCACGGTGCGGGTAAGAGCCCGACAGCGGCAAGTTCAACGCCTCCTCCACCGCCAACGCCGCCAGCAGCACCTGTTTCGGCGATGTCTGAAGGCGATGATCTGATGACTGACGAAGAGTTCGAGAAGTTACTTGACCAACTACATGGCTCAGGTAATGGACCTTCGATTGAAGAATTGGATGCCGCGACTAAGCCAGCAGAAGTTAAGGCAGTAGCACCTCAAGCTGCGCCTAAACCTGCTGCGCCAGTTGCCGTTAAAGCTGAGCCAAAACCGAGCGCTCCAGCAAAAGCTGAAGTTAAAGTGCCGGCTAAGAAGCAACAAGCTGAAGCGACAGTTCGTGTTGATACATCAACACTGGACACCATCATGAACATGGTGGGTGAACTGGTATTGGTGCGTAACCGACTAGTCAGCCTAGGCCTCAACAGCAACGACGAAGAAATGTCGAAAGCTGTCTCTAACTTAGATGTTGTTACTGCAGACCTTCAAGGTGCGGTAATGAAGACTCGTATGCAGCCGATCAAGAAAGTATTTGGTCGCTTCCCACGAGTTGTCCGTGACCTTGCTCGTAGCTTGAAGAAAGACATCGTTCTTGAAATGCGTGGCGAAGAAACGGACCTTGATAAAAACTTAGTAGAAGCACTTGCTGATCCCCTGATTCACTTGGTGAGAAACTCTGTCGATCATGGTATTGAAATGCCAAACGACCGTGTTGCTGCGGGTAAATCACAAACGGGTAAAGTGATTCTGTCTGCCTCTCAAGAAGGTGACCACATTGAACTGGCTATCGTTGATGACGGTGGCGGTATGGACCCTGATAAGCTTCGTGCTATCGCGGTTAAACGTGGCCTGATGGATGAAGATGCAGCGTCTCGCTTATCAAATAAAGAGTGTTTCAACCTGATTTTTGCTCCTGGCTTCTCAAGCAAAGAGCAGATCTCGGATATCTCTGGTCGTGGTGTGGGCATGGACGTTGTGAAAACAGCGATCAACACACTGAACGGCTCTATTGATATTGATTCAGAAATGGGACAGGGCACCAAGATCACCATCAAGGTTCCACTAACCCTAGCGATTCTACCAACCTTGATGGTCGGTGTTGCCGGTCATCCATTTGCATTGCCATTGGCTTCTGTAAACGAGATCTTCCACCTAGATTTAAGCCGCACAAACGTGGTTGATGGCCAGCTGACGATTATCGTTCGCGATAAGTCTATTCCGTTGTTCTACTTGCAAAACTGGCTTGCTCCTAAAGCGGGTATTGTTGAGCTGCGTAAAGGGCACGGCCATGTTGTTATCGTACAACTTGGTAGCCAACGTGTTGGTTTTGTTGTCGATACGCTTATCGGTCAAGAAGAAGTCGTGATCAAGCCGCTTGATAAGCTTCTGCAAGGCACGCCAGGAATGGCAGGTGCGACAATTACAAGTGACGGACACATTGCATTGATCCTAGATGTGCCGGACTTGTTGAAGCAGTACGCAGCTGCGTCAAGAATTTAATTTAAGGATAAATATGGCGATTAAAGTATTAGTCGTTGATGATTCGAGTTTCTTTCGTCGTCGCGTTAGCGAGATCATCAACTCAGAGGCTCGCCTAGAAGTCATTGATGTAGCAGTAAACGGTAAAGAAGCCGTTGAAAAAGCGAAACAGCTAAGACCTGACGTAATCACGATGGATATTGAAATGCCTGTCATGGACGGTATCACTGCCGTTCGTGAAATCATGGCCGCGTCTCCAACGCCTATTTTGATGTTTTCATCGTTAACGCATGATGGAGCGAGAGCAACGTTAGATGCGTTAGATGCAGGTGCTCTCGACTTCCTTCCTAAGAAGTTTGAAGACATTGCACGTAACCGCGACGATGCAGTTGCATTGCTTCAACAGCGTGTGATTCAGATTGCAGCGAAGCGTGCGTTTATGCGCCGTGCTCCTATTGCGCCGAGAGCGACTGCGACGACTGCAACATCTACGCCATTGCGCCAACCGATTTCAACAGCAGCTTCGACTTCGACAGCGAAGCCTGCGGTTGCATCAACGGCGAAATTCAGAGCGTCAGGTAAGAAGTATCAATTAACAGCAATTGGTACGTCGACTGGCGGCCCTGTTGCTCTACAGAAGATTTTGACTCGCATCCCTGCTAACTATCCACACCCAATTGTGTTAGTTCAGCATATGCCAGCAACATTCACTGCTGCTTTTGCGAGCCGATTGAACACCTTGTGTAAGATTGAAGTTCGCGAAGCGCAAGACGGTGATGTGTTAAAACCTGGCGTGGCGTATCTTGCTCCGGGTGGTAAACAGATGATGGTGGATGGCCGCGCAGGGTCTGCACGTCTAAGAATTATCGATGGCGGCGACCGCATGAACTACAAGCCTTGTGTGGATGTCACATTCGGCTCTGCAGCGAAGATCTACGGCGACAAAGTGTTGTCTATGATCCTGACTGGTATGGGCGCAGATGGTCGAGAAGGTTCGCGTATGTTGAAAACTGCGGGCTCGACAATTTGGGCACAAGACGAAGATAGCTGTGTTGTATATGGTATGCCTCAAGCTGTAGCAAAAGCTGGCATTTCTACTGAAGACCTCCCTCTAGACCGTATCGCGGAAAGGATCTTGGTCGAAGTTGGGTTAGCTTAGGTAAATCGAAATGATTGTTTGGAGTGTTGCAAACCAAAAAGGTGGTGTTGGTAAAACGACCACGACCGTGACTCTAGCAGGTTTACTTGCGTTGAAGGGGCACCGTGTTCTGTTGGTTGATACTGACCCACATGCATCACTGACCACCTATCTGGGTTACGATTCAGATACGGTGGAATCGAGCCTGTTTGATCTGTTCCAGTTGCGTGAGTTTAACGTGCAGACGGTAAGACCTTTGCTTTTACAAACAGAAGTCGAAGGTATCGATATTATCCCTGCGCACATGTCTTTGGCGACATTAGACCGTGTAATGGGAAATCGAAGCGGCATGGGGTTGATCTTGAAGCGTGCTTTAGCCGCTTTGAAAGACGACTATGACTATGTATTGATCGATTGCCCGCCAATTCTGGGTGTGATGATGGTCAATGCATTGGCTGCTAGCGATCGTATATTGATTCCGGTACAGACTGAGTTTTTGGCGATGAAGGGCTTAGAGCGCATGATTCGCACTTTGACCATCATGCAGAAGTCTCGCAAAACACCGTTTAAGGTTACGATTGTCCCAACGATGTACGACAAGCGAACCAAAGCCTCACTGCAAACATTAACGCAGCTCAAAGATGATTACCCAAACCAAGTTTGGACGTCTGCTGTGCCGATTGATACCAAGTTTCGAGATGCGAGCCTAAAGCGCTTGCCAGCCTCTCATTTTGCATCGGGTAGCCGTGGTGTATTTGCTTATAAACAGTTGCTTATTTATCTCGAAAGGTTGGCGATAAATGAGCGCGAATAAAGAATCAACATTGGCGCAGCCAAGTCTCTCCAGTGAACAAGCACTGGATGATTATTTTACTGCGCTGTTAGGTGATGAAAGCTTTGAATCTGACGATTTTTTTGTTGACGAGTCGAGCGACGAATCACAATCTGAAGAGCCAGAGCCAGAGCCA